>JAEUQL010000299.1 GCA_016789295.1 Blastocatellia bacterium
AAAAGAAGCTTTAGACATCTTTGCCAAAAGACTCTCTTTAACCTTCGAAGAAGGCTTTCTTGCCTCAAGAGCAAAACCAAGATCTGACACTACAGCACTGAAATCTTCTACTTCTCTCACACAGTCTCTGCAGCTTTGCATATGTCTTTCAAGCCCTGCCTTCTCTTGTCGAGAAAGAACATCCAGAGCATACAAAGCCGTAAAGTCAGCGTAGTATTGATGATCATTATTGGTATTTTTAATCTCTTGCAAGCAACTAGCTAGATCTGTTGAGGAGACAACCAGAATATTTACTTCTTCTGAGACAGAACAGATGTTGAGTAACTGGTCTGGGTGGATGTGACAGTAGTAATCACCTTTTGAAAAAACTTTTTCACCTATACGGCACTCACCACCCAAAACTAGTACTTGAATCCTCTTAGGATCTTCAATAAAAAGATCTATTCCCGATCTAAGATTAAGCTGTGTTGTTACAGTCTCAAAGTTGCGATTTTCAAAAAGCTTTTTTAGTGCCACTTTTTCAGAGAACTTTATCAACTTTCCCTGATCATAGCGAATTATGGTGTAACCCAAGCTGTTCATATTTAGACTTTCATATCTTTCTTCTTGATTAGAACTACGGGCTAAACAAGCCCTAGAGAATAACTACCCACTGTAAGAACTCAAAAAATTTCTTAGCCTCATCATAGCAAACCTCATTCTAGTCTTTACAGTTCCAAGCGGTTGATTGAGTCTTTCAGCTATTTCTGTATGACTCAAACCGTAATAGTAAGCAAGTTCTATGACCTCTCGCTGTTCTGGTTGGAGACGATTGAGTGCTTGGCGAACTACCTTTTGTCGCTCTTTGATGGCTATATCCTCTTCTGGCCCATCTCTAACCTCTATTTTATCTTCTATAGCCTCAAAAGGCTTTAAGGGAGAATCTCTCTTAAGAATCCTAAAACGGTCTATCGCTCTGGAACGAGCTATGAGCATCAGCCAGGACATAGGATTGCCGCGTGCCCTGTCATATGACAAAGCACTATTCCAAACTTGCATATAGACGTCAACTACTACTTCTTCAGCAACTGAAACATCCCCAAGGATCTTGAACAAAAGGCTGAATACAAAGTGTGATGTAGCTTCATAGAAAGCGTCTAAAGCTAGCTGGTCTTTCTCTGCAACTCTCCTAATTAGTACTTCCAGATCGGAACTCATAGTACAGTCGGCACACAACGCACCGCTTTTACGAAAAATTCTAACAGAAAAATGTTTTTGTTCTCTTGCTCTGTCAATACTAATCTATTGGAAAGACACAAGGAAACTGATTTTCCGATCCGTCAACATAAAAGTGTTGCTCGGTTCTTAGTTACGAAAAAGCTCTGCAAAACGGATTTCAAATCTTGGAAGAAATATGCCCAAAAAGATAAAAAAATAGCAAGAAATAGAATTGTTTAACTTTTGCTACCTTTAACTTATAGAAGACTAAAGGGTTAAATTCAGATTGCCAAATTGCTACTTTTTCCCCCAAAGCCTGATCTAGCTCAACAGTTGGGTTTTAATAGCGTATTTTTATATTATTAAGTAAGCTGCTATAAGTTAGTTTAACAGTAAAAACGTCTCCAATTAGGCTCTTCCACCATTGCTACAGTAAATATATACCAGCCTCTTCCAAAACCTTCTGTTCAAAACTAGCCTGTATCAGGAAATTTCTTCTTGCACGCTTTTGTCTATTTATTGTATACCTACTGGTAAGTATTCAATCTCAATAAAAAGAATCCCAAAAAGTTATGGCAAGAGAACAGTTGACCACAGCAGAGACAAGAGCACACATCCTTGACATAGCACGCAAGCAGTTTTTTAAGCGGGGTTATTCGGGTGTTTCGATAAACGAGATAGTAGAAGCTCTCAATGTTACCAAACCGACTGTCTACTACCATTTCAAAAACAAAGCTGGACTGTTTGCAGCACTTGTTGAAGATGCTTACAGTTGCTGTTTTGAGCAACGCAAGCGTGCAGTAGATGAGCAGTCACCAGCAGCAGAGCAGGTTTTTCAGGTAATAGCTGCAGACTTTGCCTTCTGTCTTGCACACCCAGACCTTGTCAGGTTTGTACTTGCATTAACATTTGCATTACCAGAGGAAAGACCTGTAGATGTACGCGAGTTTCACAAAAGAGACTATGAGTTTTTCCTGAAAATAGTTGAAAGAGGCATAGAACGGGGCGAGTTCCATTGCATAGACGCCACTGAAGCGGCCATCACTCTACAAGGACTCATTGCTATTAACATTATGTCTTTTCTGCAAATGGATCAGACACCAGAATTTCTTTCAAGCGAGCGGGCACGTCTTCTTTCAAGGGTTCTTTTAAATGGAATAGAGAAGAAACCAGAAAACACTAAGTGAGCATCGCATAGAAAATCAGATATGGGGGTTAAAGAAAATGGCCAAGTTTGGTTGGAAACAGTTTGTACCAGTCTACTTTTTTACATCAGTGAGTCTAATACTAGTTACAACAGCATTTCTGTTGACAGAAATAAGCCTTATGAAAGCTCTAATACTTACAGTTGCTGGATTTATCAGTTGGAGCTTTGTTGAATATGTGTTACATCGTTTTATCTTTCACTACGAAGCAAAGGCGAAGTGGGCAAAGAAACTCATATATAGAATGCATCTTGAACACCACGACTATCCAAAAGAGATAGATCAGCTATTTTCTGGCCTTGGAACAAGTATCCCTATAGCTTCACTCTACTACCTGTTGGTTCTGTTTTTTGTTGGCTACAATGGTGCAGCATTTATGTTTACAGGTCTGATTATAGGTTACTTTCTTTATGAGTTTCTTCACTATTCTGCTCACCACCGAGCACCAAAAATGCGATTCTTACAATACCTAAAACGATATCATATGTTACATCATCATCTAGAAGCTAACATGCGCTATGGTGTTACTTCACCTGTCATAGACTACCTTTTTGGCACATTCGGCCCTGCGGTTCGTAAGCGCGATGCTTTGATGATGGCACCAAAGTTGGCTTCGAAAGTTGCTGTTAAAGTAGCTGCAAAAGTAGCCAACAAGTTAGAGTTAGGTTCCGAAATGGCATCTGAGATAGCAGCAGAATTGACTAAAGAACTAAAATCAGAGCTAGAAAAAAGCGGAGTTGCTGCAAAAACTTTAACCAATAGTTAAATATAGTAATTGGTTAGTCAGTTCTTCATAACCTAAAAACAGATAAAAACCAGAAAAAGCTACAAAGAGTGTGCTCTTTGTGGCTTTTCTATTTTTAAGAACACATGTTAAAGTTACAGACTTATTTTAAACAGTACAAAGTGAAGATTCAGAAGGCTCTATGACTAGAAAGTATAATCCCAAAGAGATAGAACCCAAGTGGCAAGACCGGTGGGAACAAGACCGTATCTACAAAGTAGATGATAATCCTAACAAACCAAAGTGGTATTTTCTCACTATGTTTCCTTATCCAAGTGGACGCCTCCACATTGGACATTGGTTTATGTATGCTCCACCAGACGCAAAAGCTAGATACCTGAGAATGAAGGGACAGAATGTCTTTTTCCCTATGGGTTTTGATGCTTTTGGCTTGCCAGCCGAAAATGCAGCAATCAAGCACAACCTCAATCCAGCCAAGTGGACGATTGACAACATGGCCTACATGCGCAAGGAGTTTCGCACAATGGGGGCAAGTTATGCTTGGTCAAATGAGGTTATCACATGTGATCCGAAATACTATAAATGGACACAGTGGCTGTTTATACAGTTCTTTAAACAAGGTCTTGCTTACAGGAAGAAGGCCCCTGTAGATTGGTGTCCAAAATGCAATACTTCCCTTGCACGTGAGCAAGTGAAAGGGGAAGACCGTATTTGTGATCGATGTCAAACACCTGTAACTAAAAAAGACCTCGATCAATGGCTTTTTCGCATCACAAAATATGCTGATGAATTGCTAGATTTTTCCAAGATCGAATGGCCAGAGCGTGTTCGTACACTTCAAACCGAATGGATAGGCAGAAGTGAAGGAGCAGAGATAACTTTTGAAGTCGATTCACCAGTAAAACAGTCAATAACTGTTTTTACCACACGACCTGACACTCTTTTTGGTGCAACTTCACTCATCATCGCCCCTGAACACCCTTTTGTAGAGCAGATAACATCTACAGAACAACGACAGGCTGTTGAAGACTACATCAACCAGACCAAGCGTGTTACCGAAATCGACCGTCTTGCAACGACCCGTGAGAAAACGGGTGTATGGACAGGTGCTCATGCTGTTCATCCCTTCACCAAGGCAAAGATTCAGATATGGATTGCCGATTATGTACTGATGAACTACGGCACTGGAGCAATAATGTCTGTGCCTGCACACGATGAACGCGACTTTGCTTTTGCCAAAAAGTATAATCTGCCGATTCCAGTAGTTATAGAGCCACCAAACTGGGATGGTTCAGCACTTGATGAAGCTTACACAGGAGAAGGTAAGCTCATAAACTCCACTCAATTTGATGGCAAAAGCAGTGAAGAAGGCAAAAAAGCAGTTACTCAAGCACTTGAAGAACTTGGTCAAGGACGAGCAGCAATCACATATCGTCTTCATGACTGGTTGATCAGTCGTCAACGTTACTGGGGTGCACCTATCCCAATGGTTCATTGTAGAGAGTGTGGTACTGTACCGGTTCCAGAAGAACAACTCCCCGTCCTTCTACCAGAAGTGGTCGAATTCTTGCCCACTGGTGAATCTCCTCTCAAGCTCAACAAAGAGTTTCGTATTACCGATTGTCCAGAATGTGGCGGTGAAGCCGAAAGAGATACAGACACAATGGACACTTTTGTTGACTCCTCCTGGTATTGGTTCCGCTATCTGAATCCAGAAAAAGCCGATGGATGGATAGATACAGAGAAAGCCGTAGAATGGCTTCCAGTAGACGAGTATGCAGGAGGCATAGAGCATGCAACCATGCACCTGCTTTATGCAAGATTTTTCACAAAAGCACTTCGAGACATGGGCTTTGTCAATCACGGCGAGCCTTTCACAAGGCTCTTTAATCAAGGACTGATGCTTGGCGAAGATGGCTTCAAGATGAGCAAGTCAAGAGGCAATGTGATCGATCCAGACAGTCAGGTTGAGATCTACGGAGCCGATGTCTTTCGAACCTACTTGATGTTTATAGGGCCTTGGGAGTCTGGAGGTCCTTGGTCAGGACAAGGGATTGAAGGTGTTGTCAGGTTCTATCGCAAAGTATGGAACTTCATTCTTGAACCAGCAGAACAGTCAAACGCAGAAGCAACGCAAGAAGAGA
>JAEUQL010000029.1:0-2773 GCA_016789295.1 Blastocatellia bacterium
GATTGACAATAGCTATACGCTCTTCACACCAAGCCTGTCCACAACTCACTAGTATCTGACTAGTTTCATTGTTGTCGCTGGCTATAAAGTTGTTCTCTTCTAACGATTTTTTATCTACTCTTGTATGGACTGGAACTTTTGATACTAGACCGCCACTGACGAAAAGTGTAGCCTCAGCAAGTCCATAGCAAGGGTATGCTGCTTCTTGGCGAAACCCACAGACTGCAAATTTTTGTGCAAACTGTACTAAAGTCTCTGACCTAACAGGCTCTGCTCCGTTGTAAGCAGTCTTCCAACTGCTTAAATCAAGTTTTTGCATCTGTTCTAATGATACTTTTCTAATACATAGATCATAACCAAAGTTAGGGCTGCCACTAAACGTTCCTCTGTAGTTCGATATTGCTTGTAACCATCTTACAGGTTTCTGAAGAAAATCATTAGGTGACATTATGTAACAAGGAACACCATTATAAGCAGAAGCTAAAACATTTCCTATTAGACCCATGTCGTGAAATAGTGGTAGCCACGAAACTATGACACCGTTGCAATCATGCCCCATTCCTTCTCTCATCATTTCTTGGTTATGTAGCAAGTTTCCGTGTGTCACCATGACACCTTTGGGCATCGATGTAGAACCCGACGTGTATTGCAAGAAGGCTAAAGTATCCCAACTTGCATTACTACCTCTCCAGTCATCGGCTAGCTTTACATCTAGCTTATCTGTGATGACCCAGTTTATGGCTTTTAAAGCAGGTATCTGTTCAAGAGCAGCTTGAACTTGTTCATATATACCTGCAGTAGTTAGTGCAAACTTTGGTTGGCAATCATCTATGATTGCTAAAAGCCGACCTAGATTGCGATTGCTCTTTGGTGGGTATGTGGGAACTGCAACTGCATCAGCGTACAGACACCCATAGAAGGCAGCTACATAGTCCAAACACGATGGATAGAGAAGTAATACTCTTTCTCCTGCTGCTTGCTTCAATGATGCAGCGATAGCACGAGATTTTTGGTCTAATTGAGAAAAAGTTAACTGTTCTCCTTCCCGCTCTCCTTCTACCAGGAAAGTATAAGCTAGATCGTTTGGTTGACTGACAGCCCTTTCTCTTAATAGATGAACAAAAGAGAGAAAAGACTTGGTAGCCTTTTGATCCATCTGGATTTGATCATAATCGAGTAGATTATTTAGCATAGTTGCCTCTCTTAAAGCTAAATGATTTGTTTTTGCTAGCATTTGCCCCCAAATTTATTGAGACCAAAATAGAAGTTAATAGAATATTTTGCTGACCATTTACAGAAGTGTATTAACAGTGTTAGATTTTTATGAAGAAAAAGTTTTAATGTAGACCCACTTTCAATATATTGTTAGTAGGTCTACTTGTTATCTATCCAATAACAAAAGATTTACCTGCTAAATACTTATCCATAGAAGCAGATATGTTGATTCGCGATGGAGGGTGAAAAGCAAGTCCCCTTGAGGCAGCAAGTAGATAGGTAGTTTCAGAAGAATTAACAAAATTCATGCCACCTAAGAGTTCTGCTGCATGTGCAGATATGCGTGCTGTAGCACTCTGCACACCATAACGTACCAGTAATGTCCTTGCCACCTCTCTTTCTCCACACACAGCTTGTGCCAAGACTTGTGATACACCTTCAAGAGCCGACATTGCTGATTCAGTTTCAATAGCAAGCAATGTCCTTTCTGTTTCCATACCTTTTTTACTACTGATTACACGTTCAACTAAGGCACTTGCCATACCAAGATAGGAAGCTGAAATCAGTAGTTCAAACCAGATAAATCCTTTAGCTTGTACATTATCAATAGTATCGGACTCACCTAAGTAAGAAATATATTCATTGGGTACAAAAACATTATTTAGCAATAGCTCATCACTTTCTGCTCCACTAAGAACCCAATTGTTCCAGTATGATCTACGTTCCATGCCTGCAGAGTCTGCAGGTATGACAAGCACGGCCAATTTATCCGCCTCTCCTTGCTCACCAGGTACCAGTGCACTTGCAGTCAAAATATTCATTGAAGCAGACAAACTACAAGGTTTCTTACTACCGCTAACTAATAGACCACCTTCAGTACGTTCAACTTTCAGATAAGAAGATAGAATATTCATGTCTGTTCGGCCTTCTGCAAAGCCCGAAGCTACATACAACTTATGTCTTGCAATATCTTGTAGTAGAGCTAAATCTTGTTCTGTTCTTGCCATTTCCACTATTGTCATTACTGAAAAGTGGTGCATAGTAGTTGCCACTGCAAGTGATGGTGAAAGGCTGCCAATTGCACGTTGAATACGCAGTGCTTCAACAACTGTTGCACCAAGGCCACCGTGCTTTGAGGCTACTAAAAGTGCAGGGCCTCCAAATTCTCGAAATGTAGCTATCGATGAGCTACCATGCTTTTCTCTTTCCAGTAAAGAACTTCTGGTTAGCATTGCATCCAAACCTGGGAAAAAATGTGTAAGAGCTTTATGCTCATCTTCCAAAAAATGCATAGATCCTCTCATTTCTAAAATTATGAGACTATGTTTAAGCCTGTACAGTTAAACTTTTTTGACAACTGTTGCTGCCCAAGTGTTAAGTCCAGTGCCAAGCAGCAAAAATAGATCTTCTGTTTTTGGTTCGTATTTTTGTGTATAGTCAGCTAGGTTTATTAAGTTATCTGCAGCAAAAGCGTGTGCAAACCTTGGAATGTTTTCGGTGAAAGTATGCGCTCTATTTGAACCAGCTTGTTTGGCAAATACATCAGAAACAGAAGTGT
>JAEUQL010000029.1:2783-15346 GCA_016789295.1 Blastocatellia bacterium
TAGTTGTTGGTTATCAACATCTTGAAATCTTTGATATTTTTCCCAACGTGTGAAATTGCGTGTGAGATTGCGTATGTTACACCATCAGCAAAAAGCTTGAAAAACTGCTGTAGATTCGTTCTAGCATCTACTTGTGAAAGAAAATTGTCTATATGCTGCTCAATGTGTAATATCTCATACTCTCTATCAGCCTCTGAGCTGATCATGCAGCTAGCAACACCATCACTTATGACTGCAATACCTGGTGGGTATATGCGTGACTCATCTTCAAGGACTCTATCTGAAGTAATTACCAGAACATGCTTTTTGCCTTCAGCTTTGATGATACTTGTTGCCACCCTAAGAGCACTATGTAAATTTCCACAATTTGATAGAAATACACCTATTGGATAGGCTTTCGTTAGACCCAAATTATAAAACATTATCTTGTACTCATCTAACATAAGAGGTGCTGCACGGTAGGCATTGGTAGCTATAACTACTACATCTACTTCTTCTGGTTTGATACCAGATTTAGTTATTGTCTCTGCTGCAGATCGTTCAGTCATTGCTATTAGTGACTCAACTGCATGAGCATACTGTTTGACACCAGAAGCTTGTAAATTTGCTAAAACTTCTTCATTACCTCTTAATTCATCTATTTCTGTGATATCACGTAACTCACCCAGGATATATGAGATACCACTCATAAAAGTCTTGACTTGCATATCTTGACCCCCTTGAACTTGAATAGGAAATGGATAGAACTATGCTTGTAGATTGATAGTTAATAGAAACCTGTAGAATCCTAGATTTTAGACTGTAGCACTATTCAAAACTGTGAAAGGAGCAGGAAACCAATGTCGCTCCTTGGAGAAAGGATAGGTAGGTAAGCTAATTTTTGCTGGAAAACTAGTATAAAGTTTGAACCAATCTATGGAAAAACCTTTCACCCAGATCTCTGCTAATTGTGGATACTTCCGCTTCTCCAGCCAAGCCGAAATAGTTTGCAACATATCTTCATCGTTTGAAAGTTTATAAATAAGATCATCATTAGACTTTGTATTTCCAAGATAGATATCAGCTTGACCTTTACCTGAAACAAGGTCTTTTAGCCTATCGCAGAGCTGATCAATGGATGTTACTTCTGTAGCAAAACGATACTCCATTGCTTCCCGTCCTGTCTGCAAAGTGTATGCAATAGAAACCAAGTCTGTATCAGAAAAATAGCCTTTTTCCAAAACTTCTATAAAGCTTTCTGCCAATAAGCGAAGTTTAGCTTCATCTTTTGCAGAAAGTATTATCAGCACAGGATCATTGGAGACAACTCTTGCCTGATTATTGCCTGTATATTCTTCTATTATGAAATGTGCATTAGAGCCACCTGCACCAAAAGAAGAAAGTCCAGCACGACGCGGATATTCTATTTTTTGTCCTGCTTTTATCATTGTTTTGCGATGCCACTCTTGAAGTTTTTGCTGCACTATAAAAGGTGTCTCTTCAAAATTAATGTTAGGATTTGGTGGTTCACTGTTTAACGAAGGAACCAACATACCATGCTTCATCTGGAGTAATACTTTTGTTAGACCTGCCATGCCAGCAGCACTCTCACAATGTCCTATATTAGATTTGACTGAACCTATCGCACAAAACTGCTTTTTGTCTGTGTGAGCAGCAAAAGCCCTGCTCAAACCACTAATCTCTATTGGATCACCAAGTGCAGTTCCAATGCCGTGTGCTTCAACATAACTTATCGACTCTATATCGACAGAAGCTCTTTCGAGTGCTTCTTTAATAACATTTGCTTGTGCAGATGGTGATGGCATAGTGTAGCCGCTTGTCCTGCCACTGTGCCCAATAGCACTTCCCTTTATCACCCCATAAATGTGATCTCCATCAGCAATAGCTTGTTTTAATGGTTTTAGCAGTACAGCACCAACCCCTTCACTAGGAACATAACCATCTCCGCCATCACCAAAACTTGCACATCTACCGTTACTCGACACAAATTTACCTTGAGAAAGCAGCAAGTATTTGTTTGGATGTATAGAAATGTTGATACCACCAGCTATTGCCATTTTACTGCTGCCGCTTAGTAAACTTTCACAAGCCAAGTGCATTGCTGTTAGCGATGAAGAACTCATTGTGTCGACTGTGACGCTTGGGCCATTAAAGTTAAAAAAATAGGAGACACGGTTGGCAATGGATGCAAGTGGACTTGATAAAGATACAGGTTCACCCAAAGTTGTATGTTGTACACCATATAATTGATATTCTTGATACATAGCACCTACAAATACTGCCACTTTTCCATCTACACCTGGAGCTTCTTTGCTAGATATTGTATGGCGAGTGTAACCAGCATCTTCTATCACATGATAGATACATTGTAAAAAGAGCTTTTCTTGAGGATCCATAAAAGATGCCTCAAGCGAAGAGATATTGAAGAATGAAGCATCAAATTCGTCAACACCTGTAATAAAACCACCCCATTTACTGTAAGTTTTTCCTGGTTTATTTTTGTCTTCATCAAAAAACTGCTGATAGTCCCAACGTTCTAAAGGAATCTCTGAAACACAATTTACTCCACCACAGAGATTTTGCCAAAACTCATCAAGGTTTGCAGATTTAGGATAACGCCCTGCTAAACCAATAATTGCTATATCGTAACTGGACTTTTCAGCACCAGTGCTGATTGATCTGAGTGGTTTCTTTATAGAAATTTTATTATCTTTTACTCTCGGTACTTCTGGTTTAGAAGTTTGCTGAGGTTGCTCTAATCGTCTAGCTTTGGACTCATCTTCACCAACAATGCTAGGTAGTCTGTCTCTGTACTCTTGTAGGAAATAGTTGGTTATTTCGTTAATTGTCTGAAACTCGAAGAAGAGTGTTTTAGAAACAGCACCAAACAACTTCTCCAAGTTACTAACCATTTGCATACTCATTATCGAATCTAATCCATAAGAATCAAATGGTGTGTCTGCATCGATCCTCTCCACAGCCAGTTTAGAAGTAGAAGAGAAGAGTTGTTTAAAAAAGGCTCGTGTCTTGTCTGCAAGGCTATCGATTCCAACCCTATCTTCCTTTTGACGGTTTTCTTGTGGCATACCTTTAGAAACATTGCTAACTTCTTGCATGGTCTCGTCTGTTACATCTGCTTTCACCTGCCTTTGTATCAGCAATGCAAGTTCACGTAGACTATTCCCATTGTGAAGGTTAGCTGTAGTAATTCTTACATAAAAGTCAGAGCTTACGGCTTCTGCAAGTAGAGCAAGTTCTGTGTGTTCAAAACCTAGTTCTTCAAATGAGCTTTCAAGGTCTATTTCATTGCTTGCAATACCCAACATTGTAGCAACCTTGTGACATAACTCTTGTTCTATCTCATCTATACTTAATCTACTTGTACTCTTTGTTGGTACAAATGTAGCTTCAACATTAACATTTTTGAGTAATTGTGCTCGAATCTTGGCTGTATCACCCGTTATAACTGTCAAATGAGAGTGAGACATCTCTATTGCACTGTAGAGCACATTCATGGCTGTATCTGTCTTGAGTGGCTTGACCCCTATCTCATCTTCAAATTTTTGAAGCATTTGCCTATCTACTTTCATGCCGCCTTCTTCCCAAAGAGGCCAAGAGATAGAGATAGACTTTCCGTGATTTTGTCCAAACAGTTGGTCACGCTTTTGGGCATATACATCCATGAAGCCATTTGCAGTTGCGTAGTCAGCTTGGCCAGCATTACCAAAAACCCCAGAAACTGATGAAAAGAGAATGAAAAAGTCAAGAGGAAAAGCTCTAGTAGCAAGATCAAGATTGATAGTTCCTCTAACTTTTGGAGCAAGTACAGATTCTAGCTCTTCGATACTTTTCTTAATTATGAAACTATCTTTTGTCAGACCAGCACTGTGAATTACGCCATTTAGTGTCTGGTATTTTGCAGAAATTATAGATAACAGTTCGTTTGTAGCAGCCCTATCTGCTATGTCTAGTTTGTGATATTCAACTATTGCACCATGACTGCGTAGAGCTTCTAACTGAGACTGCTTTTCTCTACTCAAATCTGAACGACCCACAAGAATAAGGGTTGGATGTGTAGTCTTTTGAACAATCTCTGTAGCTAACCGTAATCCTATCCCACCAACACCACCGGTAATCAGATAAATACCTGAATTTCTCCAGAAAATATTTCCAGGAGATTTTGACAATTCTTGCACTTGTAAGACATATCTTTCTCCTTGCTCATACTTTATCATTTCATCTGGAAAACTCTTGCACTCTTGCTCAAGAAGATAGTTCAACTCACTTGCTGATATTGTAGAGTCTACTTTAATGAGCTGCGTAGTAATTTTTGGATTTTCTAATTTAACAGTTTTCAATAAACCTGCCAAACCAAGTAGCAAATCATCACTTACAATCACTTGTAATAGCTTCGAAGTTTTATCTTTTGAAGTAAAAAGTTTCTGTATCTCTGCAAAGAGCTGTTTGACGAGATCTATGTAACGCTCAGCAGTCTCTTTAGCTTCTGTGCTGAACTTCCTATGCTCAAAAGGAAAAGTTTCTAGTTCTGGTAAGCCTATAACAAATTTTACTTTTTGGTCATAACGATTTATTGCAGGTGGTATATTTACAGATTTTTTCTGCCATATTTGTCCTAAATAGACTATGTTATTTGCTGTCTCTTTCGTTTCTATCACTCTAGTTGAATAACCTCTCAACTCAACACACAAATTACCTTCATTATCCAAAATATCTATATCGAGCTTTGGAAAAGATTGTTTACTGTCAGAGCTGTGCCGAATCCAAGTCCAAAGAGCTTCAGGAACAGACTTGTAAACAGTAACTCCCTCTACGCTGAAAGGAACTCTAGTTTCCATTGTCTCGCTGCGAAAAATTTCAGCACCAGCTTGCAACGCTGCATCAAGTAGAGATGGGTGAAGTGTGTAGTTAGATCCTGTCGCAGAAACAGAAGCTGGTAGAGCTATTTTGGTTAGGATCTCTTTTCTCCCATCTGGAAGTGATCTAACATAAACTTGCTTAATACCCTGATATCCATCACCATAATTGAGTCCTGCTTCTGCAAACTTCTGATACCAGTCGGATGTAGAGATGGAGTGAACTTCAAAATGGCCTATCAAAGCAGCTATATCAACCGGTTCTGCTTTTAATCGGTTTATTTCCACTGCCTCTACTCTACCTTGACAATGTACACCACCTTCACTTTCCACCTCAAAAGAGATGCTGCTATCGCTGTCTACAGTTAGAAGAATCGATATAGCTTTAGCTTCTGCCTCGACTACAAATGGAGACGACCAAGTGACATAGGAAAGTTGTAATGGTAAAACTGTATCTTCAATAGATTCCATCAACGCGGCAATAGCCATTTCTAGATAGGCAACAGCCGGAAGCAGAGCTTTTCCATTTATGATGTGATCTTTGAGAAAGAACTCTTCGCCAGTGAGCAGGGACGAGAAACGCTGTTGTGTGAAAGTTGAGGTATTTTTATGTAAAAGTGGGTGTAGATGGTTTGGTGTACCCAAACCAGAGTTGCTCTGATAGTCAGCAATCAGTGCAACGGCTGACTCTTTTGTCAAGCGTTTATTCTTAACTTCTTGCAAAATATATTTTATAAACTCTACCATTTTGCTTTAATCTCTCAATTTTGTATCTGCTGTAAAAAGTTTTCCGAAGGCAACTACTGTTTCTTAACAGCATTTAGAACTTGCTTAGTCGCCTGATCAACTGTAATTTGATCCAAAATAAGTTCATCAAGCAGTTTTCCATAAAACTCTCTATCTAAAGCTTTTGTGTGTCCATTGGTTGCAGACTGATAGACATTTGTGGAATAGATTGGCTGTTGTTCAACAACTGGAACCCAAAAACGTTCTTTTTCAAATGGATAAGAAGGCAAACTTAGACGCTTTATTTTTTTATCTTGATAGAGAAGATTCCAGTTTACAACACCACCTTTTACCCAATATTGACAGACTTTGCTATATTTGCCTTTTAATAACCAAGCTTCTATAGTTTGAGTCATATCATCATCACTATTGAACATACTAAGCAGATCTTGGTTAGACTTTGCGTGCCCAGTGTAGAGATCTTGAAAGTTTTTCTGGTTCGTCAAAAATGCTGTCAGACTTTCTTTTATCTGTTCTATAGAAGTTGCTACTATCGCTAGTCGATAGTCCATGGCTTCACGCCCAACTTGCAGTGTGTAGCATATGCTGTGAAGATCTTTCTCCTCATAAGAGTTAGAGTTTAGTGTTTTCAAGAGTCTTTCTGCAGCACGTCTCAACTGTGACTCACTCTTTGTTGAAAGAAGCAGAATAGCAGGAGATGTGTCTGAAAAATTTATAGGTTCAGATATGTACTCCTCTAAAATGATGTGTGCGTTTGCTCCACCTGCTCCAAAAGACGAAATCCCTGCACGTCTCGGATATTCCTTTTCTATTCCATCAAGATTCACCACTGGTCGCTTCCACTCAGTTAAAGACTGCTGTACAACAAAAGGTGAGCTAGTAAAATCTATGTTGGGATTTAGTAATTCTGAGTGCAATGATGGAACCAACTGCTTGTACTTCATTTGTAACAATACTTTGGTTAATCCACAGACTCCAGCAGCACTTTCACAGTGACCGACATTTGACTTAACTGATCCTATAGCACAGAACTGCTTTCTACTCGTGTACTGGCTAAAACACTTAGTCAAAGATGCTATCTCGATTGGATCACCAAGTACTGTACCAGTTCCGTGAGCTTCTATATAACTGATGGTCTCTGGGTGGATGCCAGCACGTTCAATGGCTTTCTGTATAACAGCAGCCTGTGCATTCGGATTTGGGACAGAATACCCTGACACTTTGCCACCATGATTTATAGATGTTCCTTTAATCACTGCATATATCTGATCGCCATCTTCTATAGCTCTCTCAAGTGGCTTGAGTAGTACAACTCCAACTCCTTCGGCTGGAACGTATCCATCTCCACCAAGCCCAAAGCTTTCACATCGTCCTTTACTTGAAACAAATTTACCTTGACCTAACATTAGATACTTATTAGGGTGTATAGAAACATTGACACCACCCGCTATAGCCACTTCACAATCACCTTCCTGCAGGCTGAGACAGGCAAAATGTATTGCAGTCAGTGACGATGAACACATAGTATCCACAGCTACACTCGGCCCATGAAAATTGCAGAAGTAAGAGACACGGTTGGCTATCGATGCAGGACTGCCTGACAGAGCTATTGGCCGTCCAAGCAGCGTCTCTTGTGCTCCATAAAGTTGATATTCTTCATACATCATTCCTGCAAAAACACCTACATTTCCTGACAAACCAGCTTCTTTTCGACTTGCAAGATTTTCACGGGTGTAACCAGCATCTTCTATAGCCTCGTAGACTGCTTCCATAAAGAGCCTCTCTTGAGGATCCATGTATTCAGCTTCTCTGGGTGAAATGTTGAAAAACATTGCATCAAACTTGTCAACATCATCAACGAAGCCACCCCACTTACTATAGGTTTTGCCAAATTTATTTTTATCTTCATCAAAATAAAGACTATGATCCCAACGCTCTTTTGGTATCTCAGTAATACAGTCTCGTCCCTGACGTAGATTCTCCCAAAACTCTTCCAGATTGCCAGCTTTTGGGTATCGACCAGATATGCCTATTATTGCAATGTCCTTACGATCTGCTTTTTGACCTTGTAACCTACTCGACTTTCCAGGTTCAACAACAAAACGTTTGTTTACAGATGACGCATTCTTGACTGATGCCTGTTTTGCTACATCTTTATTAGACTCATTTGTAGATCTGGGGACAGGAGCAAAAATTTTTCTTACTTTCTGTGTATGAGAATCAACAAAATATTGAGCTAGTTCTTGCAAGTTCTGGTACTCAAAGAAAAGAGTTTTTGGTAGTGAGCCAAACTGCTTTTCCAAAATACTAGTAAGCTCTGTAATCATTATCGAGTCGATGCCAAAAGTTTCAAACGACGCTTTTGCATCAATTTTGTCGGATGATAAGCGTATGGCTTCCGACACAGTGTCCTTCAGATAGTTAATCACTAGAGAAGTAAGCTCTTCATCTCTGCTGAAAGCCACATGCTGTTCTTGAGCACTTACAGTCATAACTTGCTCTTTCTGTTCAGAGACAGAGCTTTCCAGAGCAGTTCTTATCTTGGCAACTTCACCATACAATACAAGCAATTGTGTTGATCCACTATCTAAAGCATCATATAAAGTGCCTAACCCTTCATCATCAGGTAATACAACTAATCCTTTTTCTTTGGCTAACACTTTTGCTATCTGCTCTGGGATCTGCATACCGCCCATTTTCCACAAAGGCCAATCAATAGAAACAGTCTTTCCACGTCGCTTTCCAGCCTCTACCAGAGTCATTCTGTAATGAGCATAAGCATCACAGAAAGCATTGGCTGCAGCGTAGTCTGCTTGTCCGGCATTACCAAAAATGCCACTAATAGATGAAAACAGAATGAAGAGTTCTAGAGAAAACTCTTGACTCAATTCATCAAGCCAAAACAGGCCATTCACCTTTGGAGTTAATACTTCTATAAACTCTTCATCACTTTTGTATGCAAGATAACTGTCTCGGATTAGGCCAGCAGAATGAATAATCCCGTGCAAATCTCCATATTTCTCTTTTACAGTGGACAGTAACTTTTCAACTTCTTCACGTTCAGCAACATTAGCTCTGATATATTCAACACGTTTGGCATCAATGTGTTGAAGTCGAGTTGCTACTTTTTCTTCTGAGCTTGATCTTCCAACTAGTACAACACGCGCTAGGTGAGTGCTGGTAATAATTTCTGATGCTACTTTCAGCCCTATCTCACCTGCACCTCCTGTAATCAGATAAATTCCATCATTCCGCCAAAACTTGGTCGAAGTATTTCTGTCAAATTCTCTTTCAATCCACCTTAAAGTTTTTCGCTCTCCACCTTCGTAAAGTACATGTAGGTCATCAGTAGTTTTTGAGTTCTCATCTATTATTTCTTGTAATAGCACTCTGGACAGAGTTTCTCTAATTTCTATTAATTGTGTAAGTAAGGATGGATTTTCTTGGCGTGCACTTTTGAGCAGACCAGCAAGACCAGACAAAATGCTATTTGAGACGACCACTTGCACCAAAGTAGGTTTCAATCTGGCTTTCATTAAACTATTCAAGCACTGCTTCAATTGCAGAGCATAGTCTGTAAACTGCCTATGCAACAAAGTTTCGTTACTTGTCAAAGAAATTAACTTCTCTTCTGTAAAACTGATCCCTTCTTTCTCAATACCACAAAGTATCAAAAAACGATCATAAGTGTCTATTTTTGATAGAGCCGATGATTTTACCCATTCTGGCACAAACAGTAACGTTTGGTGTTCCAAAGACTGGCTTGGTGCGACATCTACTCGGCGCGATACAAAATCTTCTAACCTAATACAGACTCTACCACTTTCATCACAAATATCTATATCGTGAGATAGAACACGTCTGTTGTTTCCTCCTTTTGTCTTCACAACTACCCAAGCGGACGAAGGACAGTGTTCATAGAGTATGACACTGCCTAGTGAATATGGAAGTGTCATATCAAGTCCAGAACTCTGAGATTGAAGTACAATGGATACTTGCAGCGCAGAGTCGAGTAGAGAAGGATGCAGTTGAAATAAACTTGCTGTATCACTCACTGATTTTGGAAGCGTAAGCTTAGCTAGAGCAATATGCTCACCATCGTTGTCACTACCTATTGAAATAGATGATAAGCCTTGATGACCCGATCCATAGTCAACACCAGCAGATTTGAAAGCTGCATAACAGTCACTACCGCTAAGCTTGACTAAGCTGCACTTTTCAGAAAGTTGATTTAGGTTCTGTTGTGGGGCTGGTAGTTTCTCTATAACTTCAACTGTGCCTATGCTATGAACCTGCTCTTCATCCCCTTGATAAATTTTGTAAGTAATCTGACCATCTACATCTGGAGTGAGTGCAATGTGTACCTCAACCGGTCTACTACTGACTGTCAACGGTCGTGACCAAACAGTATTTTTAATCTTGACCAACTGTTTTGTTGGGTTGAACCCGCGTATTGCAAAAGTCACTGCAGTGTATGCCATTTCCAGATAAGCAACTGCTGGCAGTGTTGGTTTTCCTAAAATCAGATGGTCAGCTAAGAAAAATTCTTTTCCGCTTAAGCTTGATGAAAACCTCTGTTCCGTGAGATCTGATGTATTTCTGTGCACCAAAGGATGTAGTGACGAAGTAGCACTTGCAGGCTGAAGCCGTCCATCCTCATTGAGTAGATTGCCAAAGACTCCAGGTGCCCAAAACTTCTCTTGAGCAAATGGATAAGTAGGCAAGCTTATTCTGCAACCACCAACACTGAACTTTGACCAGTCTATATCTATTCCAGTAACCCAAGCTTTTGCAATAGAACTTAAATCTTTCTCTTGATACCAGATGTTGAGAATATTGCTGTTACTTTGAATCTTGTCAAAAATCTTTCTTGTTTCTGTCTGATTGGATACGATAGTCGTGCTGCTTGGTAAAGATTGACAGTAAGTTTGCAAATCCTTGATCAAACTGTCTACACTATCAGCTAAAAAAGCAACTCTACTACCCATAGCTTTTCGGCCAATCTGTAATGTGTAAGCAATGTCAGCAATTGATAGATCTTTTTTCTTGCTAAGAAATTGAAGTAGCTTATCTGCATAAGCTATCAAACGATCACTACTTTTTGCAGAAAGTGGCACAAGATGCAGGCCGTTTTTAGAAGTTTGTCCACTTTCTTTGTACTGTTCAAATATAGCGTGTGTATTTGTCCCACCAAGGCCAAAAGAGCTTATGGCTGCACGTATTGGCTCCGCACGTTCAGGAAAATTAACAACTTTATCAACTACATAGAAAGGAGTGTTTTCAAATTTTATCTCCTGATTTTCTTGCAGATAGTTGATAGATGGTGGAATAACACCATTTTTTAGGCTTAGTGACAGCTTAACAATTCCTGCTAATCCTGCTGCAGCATCCAAATGCCCAAGGTTAGTTTTTACTGAACCAACACCACAATACTGCTCTCTGTCAGTCTGTTTTGTGTAGACTTCACTGAGAGCAGCAATTTCTATAGGATCTCCAAGCCTAGTTCCTGTGCCATGCGCTTCAACGTAACAGATAGAAGAAGGAGCGACACCCGATGATTGTAATGCTTGCTCTATTACATTTGCCTGACCACTAATGCTTGGCGCATAAAAACCTACTTTGTCTGATCCATCGTTATTGATAGCTGTAGATCTCAGCAGCGCATAAATATTGTCACCATCACGAATAGCATCAACAGCTCTTTTCATCAAGATTACAGCTACACCTTCACCACCAACCATTCCGTCTGCACTGTTATCAAAAGTTTTGACATGACCATCTGCAGAAAAATTTAGGCCATCTTGATAGATGTACCCATAATTTGTTGAAGGTGAAAGAGCTGCTGCTCCAACCAAAGCATAGTCACACTCGCCCGATAGCAAGCTTTGCCTAGCTACGTGTAAACCAACAAGAGATGATGAGCAGTTAGAGTGAACAAAAAAGCTAGGACCTTTAAGGCCAAGCCTGTAGGAGATCATGGTTGGGATAGTGCCGCCTTGCGCAAGTACCCAGGCCACATACTCTGATGGTTTAGTCAAAACTTTTTTAGATTGTGGTGCAATATTTGGCAGCAGTGCATGATAGAAGCTATTACTTGCAGTCATAAAAACCCCTGTTGAAGGGATCTTTTCTACACAGTAACCTGCATCTTCCACAGCTCCCCAAGAGTGCAGCAGTAAGAATCGCAGTTGTGGATCCATATACTCTGCATCCCTTGGCATAATGTTAAAAAAGTCGGCATCAAAAAGGTCTTTTCCTGAAATTAATGATTGTGCTGGAACAAAATGTGAACTGTTTATAAGTTCGCTAGCTAGCCCTGCCTTGTGTAGTACCTCTTTGGACAGAAGATCGATAAACTCTTCTCCTGCAAGAAGTTTTTCCCAAAACTCATATTGATCTTCTGCCTTACTGAAACGACAAGATATTCCTATAACTGCAATACTCTCTTCATAGTAGCTTGGTAGTTGATAACTTTTTTCTACAGAAATAATAGGGTCTGTAGAGTTTACAGTAGGTGTGGCAGGAAGTTTCTGCAGTTTACTTACAAAATTAGCAAGCCGTTTCACGTCAGGATATTTAAACAGGCTAGTTACACCTACCTGACAATTAAATTCATGAGATATTTTTTCAGTAACATAGACTGCTGATATTGAATCACCACCCACCTCGAAAAAAGTGTTCTCTACACCTATCTGATTGTTTGAAAGTACGTCTCTCCATATAGCTAAAACTCTTTTTTCGACATCTGTTACAGCTTCAGTTATAGCTTCTGTAGAGGTTACTTCCACTGGCTTTAATGACAAAGCTTTTCTATTGAGCTTTCCGTTGGGTGTTAATGGAAACTCTGTCACTTCAATAAACACTGCTGGAATCATGTAGTCTGGTAAGCTCTCTTTGAGAAAGTTTCTAAGCTGCTCTACAGTTGGTTTCTGATTATTAGAT
>JAEUQL010000002.1 GCA_016789295.1 Blastocatellia bacterium
GAGAAGCGAGGCAGCAAAAGCAAGTTTTACTTTCTGCGTACATTGTAAAGAAAGCAAGTAGAAAAGTGTGGTGTTTACAGCATGTAGTAGAAGGTTAAACAGATGGTATACGCTAGGATTTAAGCCACCTACAAAGTAGTTTATTGCATATGTAAAAGCCGTAACTGGCCTGTAAAGTCCAAGTTCTGGGCGGTCTTTCCAGTAGCTTTTGTAGAACATCTCCAATACTGATCTAATAGACTTTATGGAATCATTTCCAACGACTACTGTAAGATCATCCCCAACAAAACCAGCCGAAACAATATTATTATAGGCAACAAAAACAACCAACCAAAGAACTACTATTGGCAGAACATAAGCTGTTTTTAAGGGTTGCTCTTTTGCAAATATCATTACTTAAACCACTTTTTTAAATATTCCCCACTGGGCAATAAAACCCACAACCCTGATATCAATAGGAGTAAACAATGGAATGTCCTTAAAATATATCAGATGATCGTGTGGGCTTGTCCTCTTCTGGTTAAGCCCTATGGCTTCAAGTATCTTGCAGATCCAATCCATATGCGGCAATGGAGAAGTTAGCATCAATAATCCATCTGGCTTGAGTATGTCATAGAATTCTTTGAAACAGTGTACGTGCTCTACTACTTCAAAAGCTACTATAACATCAAATGAAGCTTCGGTTATCGCCAACATCCTCCAGTCAAAAATGCTTCCAATAATATCTGCAGGAGGCTGAAGATCAAGACTTATACTATCTTTCCAACCATTTTTTTTTAGATAATCACTGAGCCAACAACTTCCAGCACCAACTTCAAGAATCTTTGCCTCTTTTGGTATTGGATCTATGAAATATCCTATCTTCTTCTTCTGTGCGTACTCACTCAAAAGAGGCATACTATTTCTCTTCGTGATAGACCATCTCAAGATTTACATCCCAAAGGTTGGTCTTATCAAATCTTCCTTCGATTATGTTGTCCACAGCCATCATTGCAGTCAGCATACTGTGATCTTGATTATTGTAACGGTGCATACCATTACGTCCTATCAGAAATAGGTTAGGGATAGTGTTGAAATAGTCTTTGATCTCATCCAACTGGTCATAAGTCCCAAAATATGCAGGGTAAGCTTTTGGCATCCTAAGTACACAAGCATCTAACAGATCATCGCTCATCAGAAAGCCTATACGCTCCAATTCTGAGACACCTAGCTGGATCAGTTCGTTATCTTTCATCTCCCATATCTCATCACCCTGGCTAGCAAAATACTCAAGTCCTATCCAAACTGTGTTTTTTCTATCGGCTACCATATAAGGACTCCAGTTGTTGAAAATCTGTATACGACCAACTTTTACATCTCCATCCTGAACATAAATCCAGTTGTCAGGAACATTAGCAGCAGTGGCTTTGGCTTTCTCCAACACATTTAGCTTTCTCAAAAGCAACCCAACTGTCAAAAAATCTCTGTACTGTAAACCATCTGCAACAACAGTTACTTTTTCTGGTGTTTTTGGTTTGAGCATACTGACTAAGTGCTTTATAGGCATAGTTGAAAAGAAATAATCTGCCAGAAATTCTCTTTTTTGACCACTTGTTAGATTTTCAACAATTACTGTCTTAACTCTACCATCCTCTAACTCTACTCCACACACACGATGCTTGTGGTGTATCTCTCCTCCACAAGCTATCAACTGTTCTGCTACCGTTTCCCAGATCTGGCCAGGACCATACTTTGGATAGTAGAAGCGGGTTATTAGACTGGTTTCGCGTTCTTGTTGTGCCTTCTGAAAATCACTACTCAAAAGATCCTGTACAGCATGTACAAGAGCACGTTTGAGAGAAAGTCCTTTGATACGCTGTGCTCCCCAGTCAGCACGTATTTTGTCACAAGCAATCCCCCAAACTTTTTCTGTATAGTCTTTGAAGAATGTTTCATAAAGCCTTTTTCCAAAACGATTTATAAAAAAGGCATCCAGATAAGTCTCGTCTTGTACAGGAAAGAGCTGAGCCTTTATGTAACTCATTCCTATCAAGAAAGTGTTCCATAGTCCCAACTGCCTAGCTACTCTAAATGTAATTCCCAGTGGATAAGGATAGAAACTTCGACGGTAGAAGATGCGAGAAAGCCTTGGACGTTGTAGCATCACCATATCTTCTTTTTCTGGATCTGGAGCTTGAATTTTAATTCCTTGTAAGCTATTTACCGCTAGATTTCTATCGATCAATCCTTCTTTTGTCCACTCAGGACATAGCAGATCTATGATAATTTCTGTAGCATAATCGATATCGTGAGCCTTCTCCAAAGTATCCGCAGCCGGTGCTCCCTGAAGAGGAAGTATGTTGAACCACCAGTTCATCACCCTATCACTTTTGGAAAAAAACCTATGGCCACCAATGTCGATCCGATTGCCTTTGTAGTTGTAGGTTTGGGCTATACCACCTATTGCAGAGGTCTCTTCAAAGATTATAGGTTTTATCTCTGTACGTTTTAGCAGCTCGTAAGCTGCAGTTAGACCTGCTGGGCCTGCTCCAGCAATCAAAGCGACTTTTTGTGACATATATTAGTTATCCACCATAAGAGAAAATTAGTGGCTATCTTTCTCCTGAGTATGATTTTCACGACTAACAGTTACCCGCTCCACACGACGCGACTCGTCTATTATCCTTTCAAAAAGTCTTCTGATAGCTTCGTTGTCAAGTGGCCCTTTGTTGTGGGAAGTAACATTGGAAAGAACCTCAGCTTCGCGTGATGGAGAGTAGACGGCTAAACCAAGCCTCTGTTTTATACGCCCAATCTCTATTGCACACTGTGATCTTCTGTTGAGCAGATCGACAATCTGCACGTCTAGCTCATCTATAATGACTCGCCAGTCGTCTATATCCACACCTTTGACCCTTTCTTAATACTTTCTGCCCTACTTGTAACAAAACTCTCTGACCAAATTACCAACTCTTTTGACCAGTTCCTTAGCGTCTACTTCTTTTTGCAACACCTCTATTTCAGAAACGATTCTACTACCAACTACTGCAGCTTCCGCATACTGCCAAACCTCTTTTACCTGTTCAACAGTGGAGATCCCGAAGCCAACAGCCACTGGCAATGTAGAAAAATCCCTGATCCTCTTAATTAAGCGAGGTGCTGTCTCTGAAATAGACTGCTTCATCCCTGTTACACCCGTTCGAGATAGTGCATAGATAAAACCACTTGCAACTTCTGTTATCCTCTTTATGCGTGCGTCACTGCTTGTTGGTGCAAGAAGAAATATAAGGTCTATATCAAATTTATCTGTATATCCTAGTAACTCTCCTGATTCTTCTGGTGAAAGATCTGTAACAAGCAGCCCATCTATCTCAAGCTCAGCAGCTTTTTGGCAAAGCCTATCGAGTCCATATTGAAGTAATGGATTGTAGTAGCTAAAAAGTATAATTGGTACAGATGTTGACTTTCTAACCTGTGCAACCATATCCAATATTTGTGCTAGATTAACACCTTCTTTTAGTGCTCTTTCGGCTGCACGCTGTATTACAGGACCATCTGCCATTGGATCTGAAAATGGAACACCTAGCTCTATTATATCTGCACCAGAACACGCAATCTCAATAAGGATTTCCTGTGTTAATTTTAAGTTAGGATCTCCTGCAGTAATATACGGAATTAGTAGTTTTCTGCCTTCATTAGCAGCCTGCTCAAAAGTGGCTCGAATCCGACTCATAGTTCAACTCCAAGTGCTTGTGCTACGGTGTGAACATCCTTATCACCTCTGCCAGAAAGATTGACCACAATGACCGAGTCTTTATCCATCTTTGCTGCCAGTTTTAAGGTGTAAGCTACTGCGTGAGAAGATTCTAAAGCAGGAAGAATTCCTTCGATCTTTGCTAGAAGTTGAAAAGCTTCGAGTGCTTCATCATCAGAGACTGAAGTATATTCAACTCGCCCAATGTCGTGAAGATAGGCATGTTCTGGCCCTATGGCAGGATAGTCTAGCCCTGCAGATATGGAATGAGTAGCTGCTACTTGACCTTCACTGCTCTGCAGTATGTAGCTGTGAGTCCCTTGTAACACACCTGGTCTACCTCCACCTTCTGACATAAACCTTGCTGCATGTTCACCAAGACTTTTACCCTTTCCACCAGCCTCAACCCCAACCATTCTCACACTTTTGTCATTAATAAAATCAAAGAACAGCCCTATAGCATTACTTCCACCACCAACACACGCCACTAAAAAGTCTGGAAGACGACCTTCAAGCTCTAAGATCTGGTTTCTGGCTTCTCGGCCAATCACAGATTGAAAGTCACGCACCATTTGAGGATACGGGTGAGGTCCAAGTGCCGAACCCAAAAGATAGTAAGTAGTATCAACATTTGTTACCCAGTCTCGTAAAGCTTCATTGATTGCATCTTTTAAGGTACAACTTCCTTGGTCAACACCAACAACTTCTGCACCAAGTAGTTTCATACGAAAAACGTTTAATGCCTGACGGCGCATGTCTTCTGTTCCCATATATATACAACACTGTTTGTTCAGTAGAGCAGAGACTGTAGCAGTAGCCACACCGTGTTGCCCAGCTCCAGTCTCTGCAATAATTCGTTGTTTACCCATTCTGGAAGCTAGAAGTATCTGTCCCAAAGCATTATTTATCTTGTGTGCACCGGTGTGACTTAAATCCTCCCTTTTCAAATATATACGTGCACCACCAAGATAGTCTGTGAGCCTACGCGCAAAGAAGAGTGGAGTCGGTCGGCCTACATAATTTTTTAGTAGTTGCTGAAACTCTTCTTGAAAAACAGGGTCCGATTTTGTAGCTTCGTAAGCAGAAACAAGCTGCTCAAGTGGATACATCAATGTTTCTGGTACATAAGATCCACCATAACGGCCAAAGTGACCCATGGAATCTGGAACAGCAGTATTTAACAAAAGTTCACTCCTTAAACTCTATTTGATTCTTTCGAATCTTTTCAACACTCTAACTTTCCAAAGAGAAACGTGGTAGATGTCCAGTAGTAGATTTTTGTAGTTCTTGAAAACCACGCCTAACTTCCTGTATTAATGTTTGCAAACGAACTCTATCTTTACGACCTGGAGCTGATTCCACACCACTACAAACATCTACTCCATAAGGCTTAACTGCACGTATTGCTGCAACTACATTTTCGGGAACTATTCCACCTGCAACTATTATTCTAGGTGTGTACTGCTTTGCTTCTATTGCTATACGCCAATCAAAAAGCTGCCCTGTGCCACCGTAGGCATCTGCCGAGTAATTATCGAGTAGAATAGCACTAACAGAAAAATCCTTAACATGCGCAACATCAAATGTTTCACCAACACGCAAAGCTTTTATTACTCTTCTAGGTAGCAAATGTGAGCAATATTCTGGACTTTCATTGCCGTGTAGTTGAACAACAGATATACCAACCATATCAGCTATACTAGTGAGATACTCCAGATTAAGCTCATTTACAAAAAGTCCAACAATAGAGGTAAAAGGAGGTAGTTTCAGTGCTATTTCTCTTGCATCTGATGGTGCTATGTAACGTGGACTTTTGTTATAAAAATTGAAACCTATTGCATCAACACCATTGTCTACACACATGGCAGCATCTTCATAGCTGGTAATTCCACATATCTTTACTTTGATCACAGCTTCTCTACCTTTCAGGTTTAAGCTTTTATCAGAGCCGAAAGTGCTTTGCCAGGCTCTTCGGCCTTCATAAAATGCTCACCTATTAAAAATGCACTATAACCAACATTTTGTAGCATCTTTATATCTTGTAAGCTATTGATTCCACTCTCGCTTACTAAAAGTGTATCTTTCGGTACAGTTGCAGCAAGTTTTACAGATGTCTGGATGTCTACTTCAAATGTCTTGAGATTACGATTGTTTACACCTACTATTTTTGGCTTTGAGTTTAGCACTTTTTCTAGTTCGACTGCAGTATGAACTTCAATTAGTGTATCCAAACCCAGTTTCTGGCCAAGGTCTACTAGGTGTGATATCTGCTCTGTTTCAAGTAAAGAAGCTATTAGAAGGAATGCATCTGCACCTGCTTCTAGTGATTCATAAACTTGATACTCATCAACTATAAAATCTTTTCTCAAAATTGGAATAGAGACATTGGATCGGATTTGACGAAGTATATCCAGAGAACCTTGAAAAAAATCCTCTTCTGTCAAAACCGAGAGAGCAGCCGCTCCAGCCAATTCATAACTTCTGGCTATTTGAACTGGCCTAAAATCCTGACAGATAACGCCTTTAGATGGAGAAGCTTTCTTGACTTCTGCAATTACATTTATTTGACCAGGTCTTGCAAGAGCCTGGTAAAAACTCTGCTTTTTAGTCGATATAGAGTAAAGCTCTTTAAGCGGTCGTAGCTGTTTCGCTTCCTCTAATCTCTGACGTTTCTTTTCTACTATTTTTGTAAGTATGTCCATATAAACTAATCAGACTGTTGGCTATAGCCTGCAAGCAGACCCAACTTTTCTATTGCCTTTCCGCTATCTATAGACTCTTCAGCAAGCTTGACGCTGTCTTTTAGGCTAGGGGCAGCATCTGCTATGTAAAGTGCTGCTGCTGCACTTGCTATGACAGCACTGCGCAGTCCGCCTTGTTGCTTACCCGAAAGTATCTCTTTCATCTTGACTGCATTCTCTAACGGTGTATCTCCTAGTATCTCTACTAATTTAACCTCTTTTAACCCAAAGTCCGAAGGGAGAAGTTCAAACCTATCGACTCTTGCGTCTATTACTTCTGCAACATAGGTCTTCCCACAAAGCGAGATCTCATCCAATCCTCCTCCGCAACCATCTTCACCCCAAACGACCCAAGCCCTCTCTGCACCAAGCTCAGCAAGTACTGAAGCACATTTGTCAACATACTCCCTGGCAAAAACTCCAACTATCTGCCGTGGCGTGCCAGCAGGGTTTGTCAAAGGACCAAGCAGATTAAAAGCTGTCCGAAAACCAAGTTGGCGGCGAATTTCAGCTACACGTTTAGTAGCCGGATGAAAAGCTGGAGCAAACATAAAACAGATACCTATTTCATCTAGACACTTGGTAGCTATCTCTGGACTGACTACAACTCTAACACCAAGTTCAGAGAGCACATCTGCACTACCTGAAAGACTTGATACAGCTCTATTTCCATGTTTTGCTACCGCTACACCGGCACCGGCAACTACAAAACCTGCTGTGGTGGAAATGTTGAAAGTACCACGTCCATCACCACCTGTGCCAGCAGTATCAACATAGATGGTGTGGCGAGTTTGAAAACTCCTAGCACGAGACCGCATCACTTGCACAAGCCCAACAAGCTCTTCAACTGTCTCGCCTTTAATAGCAAGTGCAGTAAGAAATGCAGCTATTTGTGCATCTGTAGTCTCACCATCAATTACTTCATCTAGTACAGCAGCAGTTTCGCTCCTAGTTAGATTTAGACCAGCTAGTAGCTTCTTTAAATAAGATTTAATTATCATTTAGATTAAAGAGTTAACAGCAACTTTCTAAAGATTAAGAAAATTCTTAATGAGCGTCTTACCATAAGTAGTCATTATAGACTCAGGATGAAATTGTACTCCTTCACAGCAGAAGTCACGGTGGCGAATTCCCATAACTATGCCATCTGGCGTAGTTGCTGAAACTTCCAAAGTAGCTGGTATAGATTCTCTTTCTATGACAAGTGAGTGATAGCGTGTAGCAGGAAATCTATACTCTACACCACGAAATAGAGTAAGACCATCATGGCATATCTCACTAGTTTTACCATGCATCAAGTAAGGAGCAGGGATAACTTTTGCTCCGAAAAAATGGCCTATTGCTTGATGACCTAAACATACTCCAAGTATGGGAATACGTCCTGCAAATTCTTTAATAGCATCTAACATTATACCTGCATTTTCTGGTCTTCCTGGACCAGGAGAAAGTACTATTCTAGCGGGCTTGAGTGCTCTTATCTCTTCAATTTTTATCTGATCGTTACGAACTACCACTATATCTGGCTCAAAATCTCCCAAATACTGAACTAGATTATAGGTAAAAGAGTCATAATTATCTAAAACAAATATCATAAACCTCTCTTTAGTAGTTTAATGGTTACTGAGTCACTCTTTCTCTAATTAATACTTGCCTTACTTCTATCCGTTCTTTAGGTTTATCTTGTGTACCTTCTTCTATTGGTACAGCAGCTATAATATCAAGTATGTCTAATCCTTCTATAACTTTACCAAACACTGTGTACTGTCCATCGAGTGATGAAGCTTTTTGAGTACATATAAAGAAGTGACAAGTTCCACCATCTGGCTCACCATTTGGTCTTGCAAGTGAAACTGCACCACGTTCGTGCTTTATGTTTGGATCATATTCGGCTTTCAGTTTAGGGATTTCAAATATCTTTTTACGGTTGGGGTTTGTCTCTTCCCAAGAAGCAAAGTTCCCACTCTGTACAATGAACTTTGGAATTACACGGCTCACAGACATACCATCAAAGTAGCCAACTCTAGCCAGCCATACAAATTGACGGACATGGTTAGGAGCAGCATCGGCATAGAAGTCAAACACGATCCTACCCATTGATGTTTCTATAACTGCTTGTAAAGTTCTCATCTCTTCAACGCTTAGAGCAACTTCTGGTGGAACTACTTTTTCTGGCTCTGGAGGTGGTAGTGGCTTTGTGGGTTCCACAACCACAGGAGGTGGTGGGTTTGATGGTTTTCTTACCTTCTGTGCTGACGCTTCACTGCAAAACAGTAAGAGTAAGATTAAAACAATAGTAAACCTACTCCCTATCATAGAAATCTCCCTGCACCTGGTGTTGTTCCAAATTCTTGAGAAAGCTCTGCTAGATCATTGTAAACTATTTGCTTACTCTTCAAAAAGTTTACCCTGTCAGCAAATTTGTTCAACTCAGAAGACATCATCTCTATTACTTCAATACTCTTTTGTAGCAAGTTAGCAGCTAACTTCTTTTCTCCTTTAGATTTTTCACAGAGTGCAAGACCATAAAGGGCACGCCATTCAAAGACAAGGCTGCCAGACTGACGTGCAAGGTCAAGAGCTTTCTTATAACTTACTACTGCTTCTGTTACACGACCTAACACACGCAATGAATCTGCTATGCTGATAAGAATCTCTATCTCTGTCGGTTTAGCTCCAATCTCAATTGCTATCTGCTCTGCTTTCTGTAGTTCTCTTAAAGCTACTTCATGCTCACCTCTGCCCTGATGTGCAAGGCCAATATTGAGCATCACTACACATTCTGTCACTTTATCAAAAGTCTCTAAAGCTAGAGCAAGTGATTGATGGAAGTAGGCCGAAGCTTCTTGATAGACACCACGACGACGGTAGTAGTCACCAACGCTGTTGAGCAGGCCAGCTTCACTCACTCTATACCCCAAGTCACGTGCAATTTTTAGAGCAGTGTCAAAGTTGTTGAGTGCATCATCATACTGTCCTACTTCAAGCATCACACTACCTATAAGTTTGAGTGATCTTTGTTGGCCAAGCCTATCATTACCTGCATAGGCTATCTCGTAAGCACGACGTGCAGAATCTTTGGCTTTTTCATATTGACCTAGTCTGTAGTGTGTTAGTCCAAGGCCACATAGTGCGTTGCCTTCATTTACCTTGTCATTCAACTTACGAGCAAGTGCCATAGCACCTTCGTAGTTCTCTATTGCCTGACTGAATCTACCTATACCTTCGTAAGCAGCACCTATCACCATCAATGCTTGAACTTCCCACTCACAGTCTTCTATAGAAGTAAGAAGTGCAAGCCCCTGTTCTCCATACTCAAGGCTACGTGCCAGCTGTCCATATTGACGATAAAGTTCTCCAAGAGCAACAAAAGTTCTACCCATCATCTGTAACGAACGCACCTGTCGAGCAAATTCGAGTGTTTGTCGAAGTTCCGACTCTGCTCTCTGATGGTTGCCTATATGCATTAGTAGCCGACCGTAATTAAGGTGGTAGAGGGCTAGTCTGTCAACTTCAAGGTGTAGCCCACAGGCTGCAAGTTGCATAATCTTGTTGCCTGGGTCTGTCTGTATTCCACCTTCAGCCAGAGAAAGTGTCAAACTTTCTATAGATTTTTCTGCCCATTCGTAGTACTTTGCTGCTTCAGACACAGCCATTGCACGCCAGGCGAGGTTTCCTGCCTCGACTGCATAGCGCAGTGCATGCCCATAATCTTCGGCATTGTGGTAGTGGTAAACAAGCTCAGCAGCTATCTTATTTGCTCGGTCTGCATAAAGTTCTTCAAGCTTACGACCTATCTGCTGATGCAATTTTTTTCGTCTGCGACGACTGGTGCGCTCATAGAGTACTTTGCGCAGTGTACTATGATAAAAGACGTAACGATCTTCTCTTCCACTCATCTCTTCTTTCAATATATGTTCTCGCAAACCTGTTTCAACAAGTGATAAGAGGTCATCTTCATCAAGCTCTGTAACTGTCTGTAATGTTTCAAAAGTAAATCCATCTCCAAGTACAGCAGCTTGTGTAAAAACATCAAGTGCTGTAGCGGGAAGTTTAGCGAGGTGAGCTTCAACCAAGTCAACTATAGAAGATGGAAGTTTGATCTCAGCTACATCTTCACAAACCCACTTTCCACCTTTGGGGCTTATCACTTTCTCTTCAAGCAAAAGTCTAACAATCTCACTCAAATAGAAAGCATTACCTTTTGTCTCTGTAAGTAATCTTGTAAGCATTGAGCTTGAGATCTCTATCTTACCAAAGATAAGCTCAAGTACCAGTTCAACCTCTTTTTCATTTAAGGGTGCAAGTTTTATCTGTTCATAGCTGCCATAACGACTCATTTGTCGCAGCCAAGTTCGTACTGGGTTACCTTCGTTTGAAATCTCCCATTCACGCATTGTAGCAACTATAAATACACGTTCATCTGCAGTAGCTCTTATCAAGTAAGCTAGAAAATCTAGAGTCAACTCATCGGCCCACTGCAAGTCATCAAGAAAGAGGATCAGAGGGCGTAGTTTTGCAAGGCTAATATAGATCTTGGTCAAATAATCAAAAATCTTGAACTTCTCTTGTTCTGCATTACTACTAACTGTAGTTTCATGGCTCAAAAGAAAGGAAAGAGGGTCTGAATTGGTAAAGTCATTAATAACTTTTTCAGTAAGAGAACCAAAAACCATGTCTACATTTTCAGAAGCATGTTCTGCTAGATAATGTATCGATCCACGTAGTGAATCACAGAAAACTTTATAAGGTACAGCACCGCCAGACTCATAGAAACGGCCTTGTAGAAAGAGTATATCTCTACCAGCCAATTTTTTTCTAAACTCTTCTACAAGTTTTGTCTTGCCAAGTCCAGCGTCTCCCACAATAAATAGGAGTCTACCACGGCCAGAGATAGAGCTTTCAAACTCTCTATTTAACCTTTCAAGTTCATTATTACGCCCTACAAAACTGTCAAAATTTGTTGTTAACTCCACCAAACTAACCCCGTTCAAAGAGCGGCGAGCAAGTTTATCCTGTCTCAGTGCTCTTTGAGCCGACTCAACAAGGTCAGAAGCATAGATACCATCTTCGGGAAACTTTGCAGCACCTACAGAGAGTGAGAGGTACTGTCCGCCTGGTATATCTTTCTGTAGGAACTTTGTTTCTGCTGTAATCTTTTTTAACTGTTCTAAAGTTTTGTCAAAATCCTTTACCAGCTCACCGACTGCCATCATAACAAAGCCATCGCCCGGTGAGCGACAGATCAACATATCTGATGGAGCTTTTTCATTCAAAAGTATTCCTACTTCACGAATTGCTAAGTCACCTATCAGATATCCATATGTATCATTTATCTTTTTGAAACCGTCTATTCCTAGAAAAGCTATACTCAAAAGCTCATTTGTCTGAGCTAGTTTAGCAAGAATTTCTTCTAGTCTTTGGGTAAAATACGCATAGGAATGCAGACCTGTAAGACTATCGTAGTTAATAAGCCCGCTTCTTCTTACTTGTGGAAAGTTACCTGTAGTTCCTCTGAGGGCTGCTGATATAGCTTGTTCAGTACCTTCACTGCTTTTCTGTTTCTGTAGATCACCAGTATGCTGTGAAACGTTAGATATAACCTGGCGAAGTCGTTGAGCTAGTGCTGTAGCAGTTGTTGGACGCATGTTACGGTCTTTAGCAAGTGTCTGCATTACTACAGCTTCAAGCTCTTCTGACACATCTGGGCGTAAGGGGCGCAGTGGAGCAGGAGCCTCGGTAGCGTGTTGAATGATCACAGCAGAAAGCGTCTTACCCCTAAAAGGAACCACTCCAGTAAGCATCTCATAGAGGATAATTCCAAGGCTGTATAGATCAGACCTAGTGTCTAAATCTTCACCTTTGCACTGTTCAGGAGAGATATAGTAAGGTGTTCCGACCATCATTCCAGCTTCGGTAAGTTTCGTCAGGGCATCACTGATAACGTGTTCTCGAAGCTCGGCTACACCAAAATCTACAACCTTGATATTCTCTATTCCACCTCTATGCGGCTCAATCATTATGTTTTCTGGTTTTAGATCGCGGTGAATGATTCCTGCATCATGGGCAGCCTGCACACCAGCACAAACAGCTATCATAATCTCCATAGCTCTAGCTGTAGAAAGTTGTTGGGCTTTTTTGAGTTCATCACGCAGGCTATAGCCATCAACATACTCCATTACTAGAAAAGTATTACCTTCTGGTAGGTTACCAAGGTCGTGAATCGTCACTACACCACTGTGCTTGATCCTTGCGGCTGCCTGAGCTTCGCGCCGAAAGCGGGCAACAGCAAGTGGATTCTTCAAAGATTCAGCATTAAGAATCTTGACAGCGACGTTGTCGCCTATCTGCACTCTGTTTGCAAGGTAGACGGTGGCCATGCCGCCTGTTCCAATGCGCTTCTCGATCCTGTATTTACCTTCAAGTAACTGACCGAGCATTGGGTCTGCTGCTTCTAGTACTGCTCCATCGTCTGCACAAACAGACACTTCATCTGTGTATTCTTGATTGCAGATAGGACATAACTTCATATTTGGAAAACCAGATTTTAGAAAGCCTTAGAGTTCCTTTTCAGCTACTTCAATAGCCTTCAAAAGAGCACGAGCCTTGTTTACAGTCTCTATATACTCTTTTTCGGCTACTGAGTCAGCAACAATTCCTGCGCCAGCTTGTATATAAGCTTTTCCGTCTTTGACAAGCACTGAACGAATAGTTATACACGAATCGAGATTACCAGCATAGTCGAGATAAAGAACAGTTCCAGCGTAAAAGCTACGCTGGGTTGGTTCTAGTTCATCTATGATCTCCATTGCTCTTACTTTTGGAGCACCACTAACGGTTCCTGCAGGAAAGCAGGCTTGCAGTGCATCAAAGCGATCTTTGCTAGAGTGGAGACGGCCTCGAAGGCTCGACACCATATGCATGACGTGCGAATAGCGTTCAATAACCATCATCTCCAAAATTTCTATTGAACCATAATCGGAGACACGCCCCAAGTCATTACGACCCAGATCTACTAGCATTATATGTTCAGCAACCTCTTTTTCATCTGCTCTTAGCTCTTCACCTGCCAAGGCATCTTCCACATCCGTAGTGCCACGCGGCCTTGTGCCTGCAATTGGTCTGTAGTCGAGCCTACGACTCGTACAGCGAACCAGCATTTCTGGAGATGCACCAGCAAGTGTAATCTCTCCCATACTGAGATAGAACATATAAGGTGAAGGGTTAACCATTCTTACAGCTCTATATATCTGAAATGGATGAGTAACAATGTCTATCTCAAAACGTTGAGAAAGAACTACTTGAAATATATCTCCAGCCTTGATGTACTCTTTGGCCTTCTCTACTGCATTCTCAAACTGCTCTTTGGTAAAGTTTGAACGGATAGAAGGCGGATATGTTCTTGGCCTCTTTGCTGGAAGTGCGATAGGTAATGTTAGCAAATTCTCTATCTGGGCTATTTTGTTTAGAGAATTTTGATAGAGAGTTTCTAGAGAACTATTTTCAGAAGATTTGAAGGCATTGACAATAATTACTATCTGTCGTTTGACGTGATCAAAAGCAAGGATAGAAGAAAAAAACATCAGTACTGCATCTTCAATATTGATACTGTCAGGATTTTTATCAGGAATATCTTCAAACCATCTAACAGCATCATAGCCTATGTATCCTACTGCACCACCTGTAAACATCGGTAAGTCAGTCATTTTGGATGGCTTAAATCTGTTAAATATTTGCCGAACTATATCAAAAAAATCACCTTTCTGACTTCTGACTTGACCAGCTTCAACTATCTCTATCTGTCTGCCGCGAGCACGTAGAATCAAGTGTGGATCTATGCCAAGAAAAGAGTATCTAGCTACTTTTTCACCTCCTTCCACCGACTCAAGTAGAAAAGAGTGTGTTGATCCACTCGATAGTCTCAGATAGGCTGCTACAGGAGTAAGCAAGTCTGCTGCGATAGTTTTTGTTACTGCAACCAGATTGGAGTTGGAAGCCAGTTGGGTAAACTCTTCTAAGTTTTTAGGTTTGTAAGCCATACTATGTTTTTTCTACTCTATTTCCAGCCCGTTTTCTCAGTTCTGCTTGGATGTCTTCTAGGCGAACGTTAGACTCACACATTAGAACCAGCAAGTGGTATAAAAGGTCAGAAATTTCTGCTGTCATCTGAGGGACAGAACGGTTTTTTGCTGCAATTATTGTCTCTGCAGACTCTTCGCCAACTTTTTTCAAGATCTTGTCAAGACCTGAGTTGAAGAGGTAAGTAGTGTAAGAACCTTCTGGTCGCTTCTCTTTCCTCTCTTCTATCAACTTGTAGAGTTCATCTAGAAGTATTCCAAGTTCCAAAGCGTTGTGACTAACCAGAGAAACACTTCTCATTTCTCTAGTTGGCTCTTCATCTTTGCCAAGCCCTCGATGAAAACAGGACTGTTCTCCAAGGTGGCATGCTGGACCGTTTGGTTCAACCAAAACTACTAGAGCGTCACCATCACAATCGAGCTTTATATCGACTACTTTCTGATAGTTACCTGAAGTTTCACCTTTATGCCAAAGCTCTTTTCTAGACCTGCTCCAGAACCAAGTTTCGCCTGTTTGGAGTGTTTTGGAAAGACTTTCAGCGTTCATATAAGCTAAAGTCAACACTTCGTATGTCCGACAATCCTGAACAATAGCAGGTATTAAACCATTGTTGTCAAACTTCAGACTCCGAATAGAGACCGTCATAAACTGTTTTTAACTCCTGTGGATTAGTTTTGAGGATTTTGTGGAGGTATTCTAACAGATTTTGCAAAAAATCTCTCTGAAGCAGCGTTAAATTGGGTTACCTTACTATAATCCCTCTACTACTCAAGTACTCTTTTGCTTGCCCAATAGTAAACTGACCAAAATGGAAGATAGAAGCAGCCAAAACAGCCGATGCTTTACCAACATTCAAAGCTTCATAAAGGTGCTCTAAGCTGCCTGCACCACCAGAAGCAATCACTGGAATCTTCACTCTGCTGGCTATTTCTGCAAGTAGTTCAGTATCATAGCCATTCTTTGTACCGTCTGCATCCATGCTGGTTACAAGCAGCTCACCTGCTCCCAGTCTTTCTGCACTTTCTGCCCAATCGAGAGCGTCTATTCCCGTTGGCCTTCTTCCTCCGTGGGTATAGACTTCCCATCTTAGAGGAGGTTCTTCTCTTCTCTTTGCGTCTATCGCTACAACTATGCACTGGCTTCCAAATCTAGTAGCACTTTCTGTTATCAACTCTGGCTGGTTTAGTGCTGCAGTATTGAGAGAGACCTTGTCTGCACCTGCAAGAAGTATCTCCCTGATATCTTCTATTTTGCGGATGCCACCACCTACTGTAAAAGGAATAAAGACTGAGTCAGCAACATCACGAACCATCTGCAGGACAATGGGTCGTGCATCTGAAGAGGCCGTAATGTCGAGGAAAACTAGTTCGTCGGCTCCCTCAGAGTCATAACGCTGCGCTTGCTCTACTGGATCGCCGGCATCTTTGAGTGAAACAAAATTGGTGCCTTTAACTACTCTTCCTCTATCGATATCTAAACAAGGAATAATTCTTTTAGCCAACATATTGATGTCTCACTCCGCTATCGTACAAGCACAGTTAGCTGTTAATGCTATCGTAGTAGTGATTCTCTCCTTCATCGAAGTACTCACCAATAACCTTCAAGCCAGCGTCTGCTAGTGCCTGTCGATATGCTTCATCACCCAAGGAGACCGATTGACGGCCAGTCGTCAGATCCGCCCATGCTGCTTTCTGTATGGGTGCCGAGAACAGGAAGCGGCCACCTGGTTTCAGAGCTGTAGACACTCGCTGGATCAATGCTTGCTGAACGTCAGGGTGCAGCAGGAATAAAAGGCCAATGGCCACGATTCCGTCATATTTTCTGCCGAAGAATTGGGACTCTTCTACAGGCTCGCAAGCCGTTTGTGCTTGTGGAAACTGACGGTTAAATTCTGCGACCAAGCTTGGAGAGGCATCAACACCATACACCACACATCCCTTGTTGATCAGTGCCTCTGAGATGGGAACACCAGTACCACATCCAATATCGAGAACAGACGCGCCTGCTGGTAACATCTGGCACCAGGTTTGCACCGTAGCTGCACCAATAGATGAACGCTGAGCTATGAATTGGTGCGCCACAGCTTCCCATCCATTTGATCGATCTGATTGCACCGCTCACTCCTATTGATCGTGGTCTAACTGTGCTGCCTCTTGTTGTCTGAAGTACTACTTCTTCTCTTTTCCTTCATCTCCAAAGATCTGTGCAATAATCTCTTTGTAGACGACTATCTGCTTGTCAGTCTTCATCTTTTTCTTGACAGATTCTATGTAAGAGTTAAACGTCAAAGACCTTCTCTCTTCTAAAAGGCGTTCCTCAATCAATTTAGACTGGTCGTTATATTTGGTCATGTCTGGGTCAGTGCGTTTTGTAACACCCAAAACCAAGTATTTACCATTATTTTCAAGAGGGTCCTTGATAACTTCGCCTTCTTTGACTGCAAGTAGTTTTGCAGTGAGATCTTTGCTAAAGCCGAACTCATCAAGCGACAGCCCTTCTTTAAAATCGTCTTTCGTGTAGCTCTTTAGATCTTCTTTCTCTATTGCAGCTTTCAAACTGTCTGCTTTAGCTGCTGAAGCAAGCAACTCTTTGGCTTTTTGGACAGTGAGGTCTTTTGCCTTTTCCTGTTTGTAACGTTTTTCAACTTTGCTTTTGACATCTTCAAAAGCAGCATCTTGTGGCTCACGTACTGAAACTAGTTGTGGGAGAGCAAATCCTCCTCTTATACCCACTTTTACACCTACTTCTCCAACCTTTTTAAGTGCTGTGACAGACTCTTCAAAAGAAGGATTGGTGCCTATCTCTGGCACATCGTCACCTTCTGAAAAGAATGGGGTTTGGCGAAGCACCTCTTCTGTCTTCATTGCTGTCTTCTGAGCAACTTCTGCAGCTACTGCCTTAATATCTTTGGTCTCTTTGAGCTTCTTGAGTGCCTCATCAGCTACTTCAGAAGCTTTCTTATAAGAGAGTCTGTTCCTTGCTGATGCAAGCAGAGCCTCTTTGGCTTCTTCAAAGGTCTTGTTTTTACGTTCTGTGACCTTGAGTATGTAGAAGTTGCTACCATCTCTGATAGGCTCACTTATATCGCCAGGCTGCATAGAGAATGCACGCTGAAGGTAACTTCCTGCTTTGGTAGCATCTTTACTGATCAAGCCAAGGTCGCCTCCCTTGTCTTTTGTAGCAGTGTCTTGAGAATTACCACGAGCCAGAGCTTCAAAATCTTCAGCCTTTGCGCCTGTGGTCCCGCGAGCGCGTGCAGCAAGTTCATTGGCTTTCTGTTCAGCTAATTCTTCATCTTTCGGAGTGAGTGCTTTAATAAGTATCTGACTGACTCTGACACCTGCAAGATGTTTGTTTGGATCAAAGTCTTTCTTGAGTTCATCGTCAGAGAGTTGAAGATTTTTGGCTACATTATCTTGGCTAACAAAGACATAATCGACTTTGCGTTGCTGTTTTTCAAATTTGAATTCGGACTTGTGAGAATCGAAGTAAGCCTTCAACTCGTCATCTGTTGTAGTAACCTTGTCTCTAAACTTTTCTGTGTCAAGTATTCCATAGACAACGTTAAAGCTTGTATTCTCTTTGTTGAACTCTTCTTGCAGCTCTTGTGGAGAGACCTTGATGCTACTTGTTACAAAGCTACGTAGCTTCTCTTCTGCTATCAGTGCTTTCACACTGTCTTCATAATCTGTAATTGTTTGACCAGAGCGCTCTATCAATTTCTTATACTTGTCAAAACCTATCCACTTACCATCTTGGCTAAACTGCTCTTTGATCTTTGCCCGCATCTCATCCTGTGTAGGTTCAAGGCCAAGCCTTGCAACTTCCATGGTGACAATTCTCTTGCGGATCAAGCCCTCTAAAACAGTCTTATCCAAGCCCATTGCTTTCAAAGAAGCATAAGTGACGGGTCCACCACCACGGGAAAACATGTTCTGGTAAGCCTGCATCATCATGTCTAGCCCTCTGGTATATTCTCCAGCAGTGATGTCATCTCCAGAAACTTTTGCAACCAATGTCTTCTCATCTATATTGCCTGCAATTCCTGTGCTGCGTGTTGGAGCATAGAAAGCAACCATTCCAATAACTACTATGGTTGAGACAAATATCCAGATAAGTTTTTGTGAATTTTTTCTTTGATGTAAAAACCTGAGCATCGAAGGAAACCTACCTCCATTATTGCGTCTACAAATCTGCTAAGTAGGTCGGTAACTTCTAAAGTGGTAAAAAGACTGTTGGGATGGTAATAGACTCTTACTTAGCAATTAGGTAAAGCTTGCATTTTAGATACTAGTAGAAAGATTTGCAATCTCTACCAGCAAAGATTTTGAGCAAAAGAAAAAGGAGGTCTAAGTTAGACCCCCTTTTAGGTAACGTTTTTTGCAAACGTTTTTTAGAAGTTGAGGCGTAGTGCAAGCTGAATCACGCGAGGATTGCTGCTGAATACGCGCTCTGGACGGTTGAAGTCACGGCTGGTAACGGTATTGACTCTACCAACTGCTGTTGTGTTGATTGGGTTGGTACCGTTTACTGAACCTGGAACATACTGTGCGTGGTTGAATGCGTTGAAGAAGTCTGCACGGAACTGCATCTTGATCGTCTCTGTAATTGCAAAGTTCTTGAAGATCGAAATGTCAAAGTTCTCGATTGCAGGAAGTCTCAATGTGTTTCTTCCAGCATTTGCAAATGCACCAGGACCTGCCTGAATGTACTCTGCATTTGGATTTAAGGCTACATAAGCAACAGTGTTTGGATTGTTGAATGCAACCTGATTGCCATTTCTGTCTAGAGCAATGACTCCTGAAGCAGTGTTGCGAGCACCACTGCCATTTCTGATTGTGCGGTCGCCTGCAGCATCAAGGTTCAAGTTAGAATCAACACCACTAAGTGGGGTGGCATTCTTTCCTGACTCATATGTAGCTGTGGCGGCAACGCTGAATCCACCCAACAGAGACTTCATCAAGCGATTTGAGCTTCTGTTGAAGAATGGTAGATCATAGATACCAGAAACCACGAAGCGGTGGCGGCTATCCAGAGCTGAATTTGCCTTCTCTGCTTGGAAGTTCTGGAAATCTTGTGGACGGCGTGGTGAAAGTACTGTACTGAAGAGTTCTGCTGTACTGTCGTCGATCAAGTGGCTAAGTGTGTAAGCAAGGTTCAACGAAAGTCCTTGGCTGAATCTTCTTTGAAGAGAAGTAGAAAATCCTTGGTAATTGGAGTTTCCGTTTGAAGTAAATGCTACAAGGTTCTGAGCATTGAATCCTGCAGCACCAAACTCATTACCGAACACTGGACGAGAAGTAAGGTCTCTAAGTGACAATGTCAGATTTCTAAGATCTGCCACTGATGGAGTAGACAAAAATGTTGGCAATGAAGCATTTTGTGTCACACGAGGAATGGCATTGATACGGTTTTGTGTAATCAATCTCACGCCTCTGGTTCCAAGGTAGCGGAACTCAACTGACCAATCATTAAGGAACTGACGTTGATAGGCCAATGTGTAAGTGATTGAGTATGGAACCTGTTGATCAGGAATAAATGAAGATGTAAGCGATCTAAGTGTTCTTGGATCGTTTGGTATTGGATTTGGTGTTGGAGGAATACCACCATTTGCAAGGAAGTTTGGAATGTCTACAGTTGTGTCCACATTTCTTGTCTGGTTGAACTGTGGTGGCAATGAAAGAATGTAGAGATTGTCAAAAATGTAGTCATAACCAATAGAGAACCCTGCACGGATGGAACTCTGTCCATTTTCACTACCAAAGAGGAATTTGGTAATTTTGTTCTTTCCACCATTTGGAGCATATGCTAGACCAATCTTTGGAGCAAAGTTGTTAAGCTCTGCTTCTGGCTCACGGAACTCGATCAAGCCAGGTACGGATGCTGCACTGTTGAGTGCTTGTTGTCTAGCACCAAATGGCAACTGCTGATACTCATAGCGTAGACCATAGTTGAGTGTCAGATTTGGAGTGATTCTCCAGTCATCCTGACCATAGAAATAGAGAAGTGTCTGGTTTCCAAAGTATGGAGAGGTACCTACTGTACGCTCTGCAATAAAGTCTGGATTGAGATCGCGAAGGAAGCGATCTGTGGACTGGTACTGATAGTCACCACGCTGACGTTGTACGAAAGACTGTGGAGAGATCAGACGACGGCCATCAAAACCAAACTTGAATGAGTGGTTACCTCGTGTGTAAGAAACATTCTGTACAAGCTGGTAATTGTTCTCAATACCAAACTGTGGAGCAACACCATTTGGACCTATATCGAGAGCAAGATCAAGTAGTCCAATGTTTGGGAACTGATCAAGTCCTGGGAACTGGATGTTTGGTGTAACCAAACGGTTCTCGTTACGTCTAAATGCAAAACGAGTTTCAGTTGTCAGGTTTGGATTGAAACTATGGAGGAATGTATAAGAGAACAGTCTTCCATTAGTTGGTGTGTTTGTAAAGAATGCAGGTAGGTTTGCACCAGTGTCTACTGCACGAATGCGGTCAAAGATAAATCTGGTGCGGTGCTGTGACTTCTCGCTCTGATTGAAGTCAAAGTTGAGAACAAAGTTTCTCTGATTCGAAAATGATGGAGCATCAAAGAAGATGTTTCCTACAGGTACATTGAGTGTTCTACCACCATCTGTCACCTGTATATTTCCAATAGCACTTGGAGAAACAGGAACAAATTGTCTGAAAATGGCAAAATTGTTCTGTGAAAGACCTCTCAAAGTGCTCAAGACAGCAATACCTTCTGCAGTTGGTGCAGTAAGTCCACCTGGAGCAGAAGCAGCACCGGTCTGCTGACCTTCATAAGAAGTGAAGAAGAAGAGCTTATCTTTGACTATTGGGCCACCCACGTTGCCACCATAGCGGCTGAAGTCTGAACGTGGAAGGAATGAAAGATTTGGATTACTTCTTACAGCAGATCTCTCACGAACTACACCAGCATTCTTCTGAAGTGTGTCCAAAGCATTGAGGAAACGATTCTGGAAGAATGAATAAGCAGTACCGTGATACTCGTTTGTACCACTCTTGGTCACAGTGATGAACTGACCACCGTTTGAACGGCCAAACTCTGCAGAGAACTGATTAGCCAAGAGTGTGAACTCTGAAACTGTCTCAGGAGAGATGTAGATCTGTGGACCGGTAACAGACTTATCGTTGTTGTCAATGCCATCAACGGTAAAGTTGTTGTTGCGTGGTCTCTGACCACCTATAGATCCACCACTTCCTACACCAACGCCACCACCGCTTGATACGTTAGGGGCGATAAGTGCCAAGTTGTAGATACCACCACCTGCTGCAGTCTGAGCAAGCTCTACAGTTTGACGAGAATCAAAACTCTTTGAAAGAGTTGTTGTTGTAGTTTCAACAAGTTCTGAACCACTTGCAGAGACTTCTACAATCTCGCCTGCTCCACCAACACTCAATGTCGTTGGAACGTCAGTAGTCTGGTTCAGATCAACCTTAACACCTGTTAACGCCAAGGTTTTGAAACCATCTGCTTCTACGTTTACTTGATATTCACCGGGAAGCAGGTTGTTAAACTGATAAACACCATCACCACTACTTTGAGTTGTAAATGATGTATTGGTTCTCTTGTCAGATATTGTCACTTTTGCGCCTGCAACAACGGCTCCAGTCTCGTCTTTTACGACACCACGAACGTTTCCGAATGTGGCTTGGGCATATGCAGAAGCACCAACAGCTACAAGAATAGCCAACACCATCATTAGCCTCAAAGACTGGCTAAGTGCGCTATGGATAGATTTTGCTAGGGCCGAATCCCAACGCATATTTCTTTTCTCCTGACGTCTTTTGATGGTTATTTTAGGGCTAACGACTTTCCTTTTAATCTTAATAGAAGAAAACCCTATATAATTAAGAGCTTCTAATCTAAGAGCTTTTGATTTTTTGCGTTACGGAAAATGCATCTTTTTAGAAAGTCTTGACAATCAGTTTCTTTAGGCAACTTTCATACCAAAACCTAATAAAAGATATTGTTGAGTAAAAAAGATCCCTTTTATTCAATTGATAACTAACTAGTTAAATCTCCACTTAGGTCTAAAAGTTCGATAGAAGCTTACTCACTCATTCCACTCATAAATCCATGAATATGGATATCAAGTTTAGATATTCGTATTCGCAGTGGCTCTGGTGTAGCTACACACAGCCAAAAGACAAGTAGAGATTCTAATCTTCTGAAGTTCTGGAAGCTTTTTTACCGCCAGTCATTAACAACCCTATCTCTTGTTGTGATACTTTATCTGGGAAGACTATGTCAACCATCTCCCCTTCGTAAATTACTCCTACTCGATCACTCAAAGAGAGTACTTCTTCTAACTCAGCCGACACAAGCAGTATGGCAGCACCTGAAGCTTTAAGCTCCAGAAGCTTCTTGTAGATAAACTCTATTGCGCCAATGTCTACTCCTCGTGTTGGCTGTGAAGCTATCAGAAACTTTGGACTGAGCGAAAACTCTCTGGCAATGATGAATTTCTGCTGATTGCCACCCGACAGTCCTCTTGCAGATAGGTTTGGATCGGTTGGTCGTACATCGAAATCCTCTATCAACTTTCTTGTATGCTCCTCTATTTTCTTGCTATCAAGCAGTGGCCAACCAAATTCACCTTGCAATCCAAGTATAGAGTTTTCCAAAAGAGGCGATTCTAACAGCAAACCTCTTTTATGTCTATCTTCAGGGATATGTCCAATCCTTAAATCTTTCGCCTGTCTGGAACTGTAATGAGATGGAAAGTCTTTTCCGTAAAGAGCAACTCGTCCTGTAGAAGGTTTAGTAAGCCCTGCAAGTAGCTCAACTAGTTCTGTTTGGCCATTGCCTTCGACACCAGCAATACCAAAAATTTCACCTGTAAAGATCTCAAAAGTGATCTCTTTTAAGCTGTAGCGTTCTGGTGTCTTTGCTTTCAAGGTCACCCCTTTTACAGAAAGAGCCACCTGTTTTTCACCCGAAAATCTGTACTCACCCTTATCTACCCTTAAAAGTACATCTCTACCCACCATCATCCTTGCAAGCTCTTCTGCGTTGGTCTTTTTGGTCTCAACCTCACCAACAACTTTCCCCATTCTCATTACTGTTACTTTTTCTGAAATGGCTAAAACCTCAGCCAGTTTGTGTGTGATGATGATTATGGTTTTGCCTTGATCGCGCAGTGTGCGAAGAATTTGAAAGAACTCTTCTGTCTCTTGTGGTGTAAGTACTGCTGTTGGTTCATCCAAGATTAAGATCTCTGCTCCACGGTAGAGAGTTTTCAGAATCTCGACACGCTGTTGTTGTCCAACAGAGAGTGTTTCAATCTTTGCTTCAGGGTCTATCTTCAGTCCATATTGTCTAGAAAGCTCTTCTATTCTTTTTTTTGCTTGCTTGTAGTTTATTACTCCGTTCGATAATGGTTCACAGCCAAGAATGATATTTTCAGTCACTGATAGAGGCTCAGCCAACATAAAGTGTTGATGCACCATGCCGAGACCCAGCCTTATTGCGTCTTGACTAGAAGATATATGCTGCAAGCTTCCATTTATGACTATCTCACCCTCATCTGCACGATAGAAGCCATAGAGGATGTTCATAGCTGTACTCTTTCCAGCACCATTTTCTCCTATCACAGCATGTATTGAGCCAGTTTTAATCTTTATATTGACGCTTTCATTGGCTCTAACAGCTCCAAATCGCTTGGTAATACCTTTCATCTCCACTGCAAACTCGGCAGCCATTGCTGTCTCCTTAAAAAAATAGAAGCATTAAGAATACATATTCATAGATTTTGTTAGTAGTTCTACAGGATCTGCAACATTTAATGCCTCTCTGACTAGAAAAGCTTCTGCGTGCTCCACATCTATTAGAGAACCAAAGTAACGTTGTCCAACTTCTACTTTAGCAAGGAAGTTACTTTTGCTCAGATAAGTCTCTGGTTCCTTGTTTGTAGGGTTGTGTAGCTGAGATTTGTAGCAGAGTATTGCCTGCCGTTTCCTCTCTGCAAACTCACTTATATCAACCAGAAATGTAGCTACTACAGTGCGTGGAAACATAAAATGTGCAACAGTTGAAGGTCTATGTCTTGGTTGCCCTGTTTCTTGATCATACTTTGCCAACCCCGCAAGATGGGCTGCCTGACGAACTATCTGTGCAGTCTGCACGTGGTCGGGGTGTGGATCTTCCCAATAATGTGTAAAGATTATCTTTGGCTGAAACTTTCTAATAATTCTCACCATTAAAACTCTTGATTGCTCATTGCACCATATATTACTGTCTGGAAGAGCTAGATTGTCCCTAGCAGTTAATCCCATAACTTTTTTAGCTTCTGCAGCCTCTAAAAGTCTAGTTTCTGCATTGCCGCGTGTTCCACCTTCGCCACGTGCCATATCGACAACCGCAGTTTTATAACCTAAAGAAGAAAGTTTTATGAGTGTTCCACCTACTGCAAGTTCTACATCATCTGGATGTGCTCCCACTGCAAGCACATCTACTGGACAAGTATCAATCTGCATAGCCATCTCCAAAAATCTCTAGTTTGTAGAACAAATCTTGACATCCCCCTGGTTTTGAAAAAGGGGGACTGCTCCAGACATAAAAGTGAAGTTGGAAAGCTCTCAGTTAGAACTGCTAGTGAAAAAGTCTCACTCACACAGATTGACAACAGAGAGTATCATCAACATTAATTATCTCCTTCAGAGCAGATAATTTGAGTATAGGCTGAAGGAGGTAGCAATAGCACCTTACATTTTAGGTGAAAATTGCTGGAGATCTATGAAAAAAATCTTTTCTAGTGCAATTTTAATTTTCCTGACAATGCTTTTTTCAACTGTTGCTTTTGGACAAGATCCTAGCAAGTCTATACATATAGAAGCTCTGATCTCTGTCGATAAAGTACAACAAGGAAGTAGTTTTATGATGGCTGTTGTTATGGATATCGAACCACCTTTTCACATCAACTCAAGCAGCCCTCTCGACGAAAGCTTTATCCCAACCAAGATAGAATTTCTAGAGACAGAAGGCGTAGTTTTTGGAGAGCCTATCTATCCAAAAGGTGAAAATCAGAAACTGAGTTTTTCTGAAGATCCAATCTCTGTCTACAGTGGCTA
>JAEUQL010000300.1 GCA_016789295.1 Blastocatellia bacterium
CAGTAGCTTTGGGTCTTTTGACTATTATCAATATTCCTACGCCAACTATTAATAAGAGAAAGATTAGTCCTCCTGCAGCGACTGCTATTATGAGAATAGGAGAGAAAAATAGACTCTTTTCTTTCCCTTCAGCCTTAAACTTGCTGGCTTGTGATATGAGTTGCTCAACTTCGGAATGTGGAGGGTAGAGCAGTTTGACATCATTGAACTTTCCTATTGCGGCAGTGTACTGTCTATCCCAGTAGAGTTCTAGTCCTTCTCTATAGGTTTCGTCTACTGTTCCTGATATGTTTTGTGCTCCGGCCTGACGTACAAACTCCATAAGAGTTGAAGAAGGAACCAAAAAATTGAAGCCTTGTACTTCTTGACCATCACTGCTGATGCTACCAAAAGTGGCAAGCCCAATGACCTCTCCTTTCTCGTTTAGTGCTGGGCCACCAGAGTTTCCATGTGTTATGGGCACACTTACTTGAAGAACAGGTGCTCCATCGTTTGTGTTCTTTAGTGCTGAGACAGTCCCATCTGTAATTGATGCTTCCAGCCTTGATTTCTGGTCAAGTACACCAAAATCGGCCAGTGTGTCTACTGCACCAGGATAGCCGAAAGCAAAGATCCTATCCTGAAGCTGAACCTTTGTGGAATCTCCTATTTGTAGTGTAGGAGTGTTTTTAGCTTCAATTTTAAGAACAGCACAATCTTTCCCTTGTCCAACTGGTGCGCCAAAAGCTTTTATTTCGTAAGGAAGAAAATCACCATTTGTGAGCTGTACAAAGTTTATCTTTTTGATAGATCGTAGTTGAAGGTTGGCCAAAACATCTCTTGCTTGGTCACTAGTCAAGCGTCGGTAGTCTCCGAGGTAGGCTGTTCCAACTTGCTTGACAGCTTCTATTGCTAGTGACTGGCGTGCCTTCTCCTCGCCACCTTGTATCTCACCAACTACATGGGCATTGGTTGCAATGTAGCCATCAGGGTTGAGAAAAAAGCCCGATCCAACTCCTCCTATGGAGACTCGAAAGGAACGATCCCGAAAAGCAAATTCGGCAATATATGCTCCAAAGACACGCACAACAGCAGGTTTTGAATAGAGTGCAAGACGCTGGCCTGATGTTGGAGGCTCTTGAGCAGAGACACTAAAGGTCAAAAGAAGAACTACCAAAAGAAGAGTTGTTGCCCGTGTCTTAGTCATAGTTTGCCCCTTATCATATTTCACTCTTGTTTTAGGAAAAGAGCTTACCTAAAACTCTAGTTTAGCTACATATAGCCAAAAAGAGAAGAGTAGCTTTTGCAGTGACGAAATTTGTATGGACAAAGCTATTTTGATCAACTTTAAACTTTTGCTGATGTTTTCAGCTATAGTTGTAAAAACTAGCAATGGTTGAAACCACTGCTTCTTGTTGCTCAAACGTAAGCTCAGGATAGATTGGTAATGAAAGAACTTCAGTGCAAGCTCTCTCTGTATTTGGTAACTCACCTGCTTTGTAACCAAGATATGCAAAACAGTCTTGCAAATGTAAGGAAAGAGGGTAGTAGATCTTGGCTCCAATCTTTTTCTCTTTAAGGTGTGAGAAGAGTTGGTCACGATCTTTGGCTAGAATTGTATACTGGTGAAAGATGTGTTTGCAGTAAGGGCGTACAACGGGTAGTTTAACTCTCTCAGTAAGCTTGTAGTTCTGTAGCAGTTCATTGTAAGTACTGGCATTTTTACGCCGAGCTTCGCTCCAACTTTCAAGATAATGCATTTTTACTCTTAATACTGCTGCTTGGATTTCATCTAAGCGACTATTACAGCCTATCATACTATAGATATATTCTGAATACCCTCCATGTACGCGAAGTGCTCTGAGTTTTTCTGCAAATCTATCACTGTTTGTTAGCATCATTCCACCATCACCGACTCCTCCTAAATTCTTTGTTGGAAAGAAACTAAGGCAGCCTATCTCTCCTATGGAGCCAGCTTGTTGCCCTTTGTACTCTGCTCCTATAGCTTGTGCTGCATCTTCAATAACAGCAATATTCTTGCTTTGAGCAATCTCCATTATTGGAGACATCTCTGCAACTTGTCCAAACAGATGTACAGGCATTATAGCTTTGGTTTTTGGGGTGATAGCTGCTTCAATTCTGTTTGGATCAATATTGAATGTGTCTGGCTCTATGTCTACAAATACTGGTTTTGCCCCAAGTCTTGCTACTGAACCACCAGTTGCAAAAAATGTAAAAGCTGAAGTAATAACTTCATCACCTGGTTCAATTCCAATCGCCATCAATGCCAGAAGCAGAGCATCAGATCCAGATGCACATCCTATGGCGTGTTTAACCTGACAATAATCAGCCACTACCTTTTCTAGAGCTTCAACCTCGCGCCCCAAAATAAACTGTTGTCTTTCAAAGACTGCTTCAACAGCAGTTAAGACCTCAGATTTAATAGATTGATACTGTGCACCAAGATCAAGTAGTGGTACGCCTCTGTCTGCTTTTGTTTTCACTCGTTGCTCCTTAAAAACTTTGATAGAGCCAGTCTTGCTACTGGCTGTCTGCAGCTACTTTTTCACGTGAAAAGAAGTCTTCCAAAGAATTTTTGGCAGGGTTTACAGAAATAATGGTTCCTCCAGAGGAGTGTATGGTAGCAATCAACTGCCCCAACTCTTTTTCTGAACCTATCTGTATATTAACTCCACTTGCAGTCTCTTTCACTGAATTAGTAACCCTGCGTAGGTCTTCAATATTTTTGGCTTCTAACCCTCGTGCGATAACTTCCATTGCTTTACTTCCAGGCTGCTGAAGATCTACAAGTTTACCGTAACCTGCTAATTTACCAGTCCTAAGAATTGCAACTCTGTCACAGAGAACTTCCACATCTGAAAGTATATGTGTCGAGAAGAAGACAGTCTTGCCTTGGTCTCTGAGTGATGAGATTATGTCTCTAACTTCACGTCTACCTATTGGATCTAAACCTGACATTGGCTCATCCATAAAAACTACTTTAGGATCATTTATTAGAGCTTGGGCTATACCTATTCTTTGAAGCATGCCTTTTGAAAATTTGCGCAATTGAGTATCTACTGCATGCTCCATATCTACCAGTTTCAACAATTGTGCAATCCTCTTTTTACGTAGATCTTCAGGTATTTTGAACAACTTCCCACAATAGTCGAGAAACTCTCTTGCTGTCAAATAGTCATAAAAGTAGGGAGCTTCGGGAAGGTAGCCGATTTCGTATCGCATTTCAACTTGGCTTATCGATTTTCCAAGGATCTTAGCAGAGCCGGCTGTTGGATATATAAGCCCCATCAATAGCTTTAAAGTTGTAGTCTTTCCTGCGCCGTTGGCTCCAAGAAAGCCAAAAACTTCACCTTCAGTAACTTCTAAACTCAGACCATCCAAAACCCTTTTAGGTTTTGGACGCCAAAACCCTACCATGAAATCTTTTGTAAGCTTGTCTATCTCTATAACTTTTTTCATAGTATTCCTCCAATTAGTTTGCCCAAGGTTCATACAAGTCAAAAGGCATTTTTGCTTTGCACTCTTTTGGATCAAATCTGTAGACCGTGCCTAATGGAGAGATCGGTTCGCGTTTTTCATTTAGCTGAATAGTAACAGACTGTCCACAAGCGCCTTTTTCTTGAGACACCAACCCAAGAAGAGGGCCTAGATCGGCTAAATTGTTGGGACAAGTCCCTTTTGCCTGTTTGTATTTTTCTATCAATTTGTTGAGATAATCTACTTCGTCTATGGCATGAACTCTTCTTATCTGACTTTCCATTTGAGAACTTACATATTGGTCATTGCTTTCCAAAGCTTCTTTGTAGAGGGTTCCATAGAGAGCACAGGCTACTTTACGATCTCCTCCTTGAGTAAGCATTACTCCTCCCATAACTTTCATCCATGCAGGAGCAGTTGGAATATCACCACCTTTTAAGAAAGTTTCACTTGCTAACTTATAATCATTATGTTGCCAATAGATCATGGCAAGGTGTTGGTAAAGCCTCCAGTTATTGGGGTTATTTGCAATACCTTTCTGCAAGAGAGAGAGAGCTTGTTGATGATTATAATCTGGCAAAAAAATTGCTCCAAAACGATAAGCAGCAATATAGTTAGGGTCGAGAGTAGTAGTAATGTCTAGTAATGGGTAAAGAAGGTCGTATCTGACTAGATTAATTCTTGACCAATTAAACTCCCCTTTTTCATCAAGTAGTTGTCGTCCAAAATATTGCACACTTCGGAGCCAGTAGATATCGGCTAGTATTCCATCAAAACCAAAGGATACTGCTTTGACAACTTGTCCAGAAGGTAGATATAAAACCTGTTCAATAACATCCTCTTTGGGTCTTCTTTGGTCTATCGCATTTTGAAGAGGATAAAGTAGAAGAAAGCAAGCTAGCACAAGTATTAGAGCTGTTCTAGTTCTCATTCTTGTCTCCTTGAGCAATTTTCTTGTTAAGTTCTGCTACTATCTTTTTGACTTCTGATGCAGTCTGACTGAAAGGGTCTAATTCTAAGCCTTTCTGGTAGTAGTACAAGGCTTTGCTCAAATTGCCCCTTTTTTCATAGATAATACCAAGATTTTTGTATGCTGTTGCAATAGTAGATCTATTTTTTGCAAGTACTAAAATTTTTTGGAATGCTTCTTCAGCTTTCGACAAGTCATTAAATCTTCCATAAATATAGCCAAGTTTATGTTGAAGTTTGAGGGAATTTGGACAGCTCTGATAGGCTTGTTGAAAGTAGTATAGTGCTTCTTGATACTTTTCCTCTTTTTCACAAAGTGCTCCCAGTTCCATATTCGCTGTGCAGGAACCTGGAGAAGATAGGTTTGCATTCATCCACAAATCCCATTCTGTAGCCCAGGACATGTTCTGCTTCACGGTGCTAGCACCCATTATCATAACGATTCCCATCACTATTGTGGTGGTTATGCGATCCAGTGACTTTCTCTTTTCAGGATGAGCCACCAATACTCTTGTAGCAGTTTTGTAGAGTTCATCTATTAAGACTCCAAAAAGTAACCCAAACCCTAACATCGAAAGATACAAATATCTATCTTGAACTACTTTCTCATAATGAAAAGCTCTGACTTCAAGTATCGGAAGTAGTGGTATCACTATCCATATTAGAGCCAAGCGTACTTTTCTATTAAACAGTCCAGCAAGCAGAGCTATAGCAGAAATAAAAATAATAAAGAATAGAGGAAGGTAGAAGTTTTGAAGATCTGGCTTCAAAACGTGGTGAACTGGATAGACAATGCCCAAATTGGTTGGCCAAACAACTATCTCTAGATACTTTAGTA
>JAEUQL010000301.1 GCA_016789295.1 Blastocatellia bacterium
TCTTCTGACATCAACAGCACAGCAGAAGCACCATCGGTAAGTGGGCTAGAATTGGCAGGAGTTACAGTACCAAACTCTTTGTCAAAAACTGGTTTCAAAGAGACAATCTTTGCCATGTCAGGCTTTTTTCTGACAATATCATCCTCATTAACAGGTTTGTAGTCATCGGGTGGATAGACCGTTGCAATCTCTGCTCTGAGCCTACCATCTTCAATAGCCTGTCCTGCTAGTAAATGGCTGCGATAAGCATATTCATCCTGCTCTTTGCGACTTATACCCCATTCACGGTTCATTAGTTCGCAGTGCTCACCCATTGTCAATCCTGTGTAGGGTTCAGAGACCGATACGGGAACAGGTAGCATATCTTGCAACTTTACCTGCATCATCGTATACATTTTTTCTTCTTGTGTTTTTTTACTGTTAGCCTCAAGGACTATACGACGAAATGGTTCAGAGATCATCACTGGAATGTCCGAAAGTGACTCTGCACCACCAGCAATCGCTACATGATTTTGCCCCAGTGCTATACTGGCTGCTGCTGATGCAACTGCACGAACACCAGTAGCACATGCCATTTGTACTGTGTGTGCAGGTATGGTTTTTGGAACTCCTATGGCAAGGCCTATTTCACGTGCTATGTTTGGCATTGAAGGCTTCCCTATCGCCACACCATATACTATCTCACCTATATCTTTGACACTAACATCTGCTCTGTTTATGAGTTCGGTTACACAGGCTTTGCCCAGATCGAGTGCACCCATGTTCTGAAATAGACCATTGGCTTTGGTAAATGGAGTGCGGCACCCTGCAACAACTGCCACTCTGCTATGACCCATAAATCTCTCCTTAAAAATTTCTGAAAAAGTTTAATTTTATACTACGCTTCACCTGACACTTACTCTGTATCTCTAAAAACCTGTCTCAAAAGTATTACTACTCCACAAGACATGGACATCCTCCCCGTTTTGAAAAAGGAGGACTGCTTAGATCGACGCTGAAACAACACGCCTAATATCTAAAGGAACTCTCCGTTGAGAAGGTTCGCCTTTCAACTGCTCTACTTTCTTTGATTGCTGGTAGTTGCTGAGCCTGCATTAGGTGATTCCACAGAGTTTGTAAGCTTCTCTCTTGCAAGCCTGCACTCTACAAATATCGAGCGTGTTGCTCACTGCATCACTTACTTTTACTCGATATTTGTATGCTTTTTTCATATATCTACTCTTTGCACGTATCGCTTTCAAGCACTGTGTCACCAACAAGTTCATATTTGACCTGCAAATTGTAGCAAAGTCCAGTTTTGAAACAAATGGCTTAACTCTTTATTTATCTGGGTTTTCCATTTACCAACCAGCAGTAGCATTCATCCTCAGCCAAACCTTTGGCTGAGGTCTTCTGCCAAAGAGTGGTAAAAAATAATGAAGGTCTTTAGAGATTGAGGACAGGAGCGTTGTCAAGTGCCGCTTATTATATACCGATCTTCTTCTGCAGCAACTAGAGAACTAGAATAGTAGACCTATCTACTCCAGAAATGGACTCCAGCAAGATCTTATCTATTTTCCTACTTTTTGTTCTTGAAATTGAATTTGAATTTCAATATTAATATATCTATTCTAAAGAACGATCAAAGAGGGCAAAGATGAAGACAAGAAAGTTTTGGATAAAAGTGATCATCAACACAGCTTTTCTGATACTTGCAATCTGTAATCTATCTGGTTTAGCACAGTTGCAGCGCGCTGATTTAGGTGGGACTGTTACAGATTCGGCTGGAAACGCGGTTGTTGGAGCAGTTGTTGTTGTTAAACAGTTGGTTTCAAACCTTGAAAGAGAGGTAGTTACAGATGAGTCTGGAAAGTTTGAATTTAGTAACCTCCCTTCAGGCAGCTACAGACTGCAAGTTACATCTGCAGGATTTTCTACTTTTTCACAGCAACTTAGTATTGCTGCTAGCTCAGTACAACGAAATGTCAAGCTGCAGGTTGGAGCAATAGCCGAAGCGGTCACTGTCACAGCCGACAGAACCGAGCTTGCTGTAATTGACACTCCCGTAGCTGTTAATGTTGTCTCAAGAGAAAAACTCGAACAGCAAGGTATAAACACTGTAGGTGATATTTTTAGAATACTTCCTGGTGTAGCTACAGCAAGCGAAGGCCCTTTCCAAGTCAGGCCAAAAATCAGAGGGCTTGACAGTAACAGAGTTTTAGTACTTGTTGATGGAGAGAGGTTAAATAACACACGAACTTCAACTTCTGAATCTGGTATTGAAACAGGACTTGTTGGCGTTGACCAGATAGAGACAGTAGAAGTTGTGCGGGGTAGTGGTTCTGTCTTATATGGTACAGATGCGTTAGGTGGTACGATAAACATAATTACAAAAGATACACTTGCAAGACAGACTTCTGGACTGCGTTTTACAGGTGGTTTTAATGGTCTTTTCAGTTCAAATGAGACTGGAAGACGAGGCACAGCTAACATAGGACTAGCAGCAAGAGCTTTTGCAATTCGTTTCTCTCAGACTCTCGACAGATTCAGTGCTTACAGTTCTGGGGCTAATCAGTTTGCCCAAAACGATCTTGTTGCAAACTCGCAGTATCACGGTAGCTCTTCACAACTGACAGGAAGACTTTTTATCAATGACCTCCATTCAGTCAAGATATCTTATGATCGCTACAGAGCAGCCGATATAGGAGTTGCAAATGTTACAGGCACATTTAATGCCTTTTTTCCCTTCTCTGACCGAGACAAGATCAGTATTGGTTACAGCGCAAAAGCTTTAACACCTACAATTTCTTTCTTTTCTGCTAAATTCTATCATCAGCAACAGAAACGTAACTTCTCTAACCTTCTTCGTGTTCCAGGCTTTCAACAGTTTAGTCAAACAGTAACTGATACAGAAACAAATGGATATGATATACAGACCAATTTCCTACTAGGAAGTAGAAATCTTTTGACAGCAGGCACTAGTTACTTTAGAGATAGCAATCGTGATTCTAGACTCATCAGAACAGCTTTCGGATCAATAAGTCGTGAAGATAGGTCTAAAAGTTTACCTAATGCTTCATTTAGCAACTTTGCACTATTTGCACAAAATAGTTTCCAGCTTAATCCAAAATTTAAATTTGTATCAGGTATCAGATTTGACCGTTTCTCTATCTCTTCTGAAAGAACTTCTGGCTTTGATCTGCCAGCTTTTTTTACTCCTTCACAGATTGCAGCACTACGCCTTGATGGAGCAGCCGAGGGAGTTTCTACTAAACCAAGTGCCCTAACTGGTGATATCGGGCTTGTCTTTAAACCAACAGAGAAATTGAGTGCTACAGTCCGTGTTGGACGGTCTTTTCGTCAGCCAAACCTCTTTGAGCGTTTTTTTACAAACTTCGGCTCTGCTGAAGGTTTTGTAGTTGGAAATAGAAACCTTGAGCCAGAATCCGGGATAAATCTTGACATTGGTCTAAAGTTTAGAACAGCAAAAGCAACAGGTTCGGTCACCTATTTTAACAACAATTATAGAAACTTCCTTTCTAACCAGAGAGCTGTTGATCAGATGGGCAAACCCATCTCTGTAAATACAGGGTCAGGTAGACCAGAGGTAGCCGTTTTTCAGACTATGAATGTTGGACGAACTCGCATTCAGGGTTTTGAATCAGAACTTGAGTATTCACACCAAGTTAACAGTATACTACTCGTACCATCTGCAAACTTGAGCTACTTGAGAGGTGACGACCTCAACCGTAATCAACCTCTCGACTTCATTACTCCACTAAAATTTGTTGCTGGGCTACGCGGACAGGATCTCAAAAACCGTTACTGGACAGAAATTAGTGCAAGAATAGTCACTACTCAGAGAAGACTTTCTGAAGCATTTCGTAGAGCAAACGGTGGTAATGAACCTGGGTTTGCAGTTTATGACTTGCGGACTGGAATCAATTTCAGACGCGAAAACTACACCATGTCTATAACGACTGGTTTACTAAACCTAGCCAATCGCTTCTACAACGAACAGTTTGTTTTTGCCCCCGCAAGAGGTCGTACCTTAACCGTAGGTCTTAACCTTAACTTTTTTTAGATAGGATTAAGAGAAAGGAAAAACATGAAAGTCTTTTCACACGAATCTGTAAATGTGGCTCTTTCAGATAGAGAAGTAATAATTAATATCAAAGATAAGTTCCTCACTTTAGCTATGAGTGAATTTTCAATACTCTCTCAAACTATTGAGAGAGTAAGTCTACTATCTCTAACAGAACCTCCTATTCTTATAGAGAGTGGTAAAGCAAAGATAAATCCAAAACTGTTTTAGCTAAGGAGGAAATTAGATTGAAACCCGTGGCTTTTCTACTTCTTGCTCTGCTAACTAGCATAATCTGTTGTAGCCCAAAAACATCTACACCAAAAACAAGTTCTATTAAAGACAACCAACGTGTTGTCTCCATTGGAGGAGCAGTTACAGAGGCTATATATGAGCTTGGGGCACAGTCACATCTTGTTGGAATTGATACTACAAGTACATATCCTCAAACTACATCAACTATAGCCAAAGTTGGTTATCAGAGAACCCTTTCTGCCGAATCAATAGCCTCATTGAAGCCTGACATTATTATTGCAACTACAGATGCAGGCCCACCAAGTGCTATAGCTCAACTGCAAACTATTGGAATAGAAATAGTTATATTAGATGCTACTCCAACTGTTGAAATAGCAAAAAATAGGATCAAAAAACTTGCTACGCTGTTTAACAAAGAGCAGACCGGTGAACTAATCATTTCTCGTTTAGACAATCAGTTAAGACAGGCTGTAAGCTACACCCAAAAACAGCAGACAAAACCCAAAGTCCTTTTTCTTTATTCTCGTGCCCAAGCTTCTGCAATGGTTTCTGGAATAAGTACCTCTGCAGATGAAATGATAAGACTTTCTGGTGGTCAAAACGTAATAACTGGTTATGAAGGTTACAAGCCTATTACTGCTGAGGCTGTAGTAGCTGCAGCACCAGAAGTTATTCTATTGCCAGAAAATAGCCTGAAGTCTATAGGCGGAATAGACCAACTGCTTAAACTTCCTGGTATTAATCAAACTCCTGCTGGGCAGAATAGAAAAATAATAACCATGGAAGATCTGAAGTTGCTTGGATTTACGCCAAGACTTGGCGATGCTGTTTGCGAGCTTGCAAAGCTTCTTCACCAACAAGATGCTATTGTGGAGGTAGAAGCAAAGAGATGAACCCTAATACTAAGTTACTCTTTGTCAAAAATAGGTATAGATCTACATTGTTATTTTTGATTTTACTCCTG
>JAEUQL010000302.1 GCA_016789295.1 Blastocatellia bacterium
ATCAGGACTTACAGAGCCTCTAAAACTCAAAGCCGAATACGACACCAACTATTTAGTTACTGTCTACAATCTTCCACCACCAGAAATGGCCAACTTGAATCACTTCTTAATGTACTATGACATCATCGATGAGAAGCTAACAAAATATGAGCCTATTGCAGTTAAGCAAAGTTTTACAGGTGGAGCAGGTTTTTTATGTTTACCAAGAACCTTTGGAGATTCAGGGCTGAACTGATTGAGCTTCTTTAATAAGTAGATCAAGACTCTTTCCTGAAAAGGAGAGATCAAGAAATTGATTTTGATTCTTTGGGTGTAAACCTTCATTCACCTTTCGCATTTCTTCTCTTGCTAACTTGAACTGTTCTAAGGCTTCTGGTTTTTTTCCTTGCTCAAACAAAGCTTCTCCTAGCCCTTTTCTTAACTGACCTATCCGAAGAAAGTTTTCTTGTCCAAACTCCTTAAATGCTTGTAAAGTCTCTCTGTAAGCTTTTTCCGATTTAGCAAACTGTTTTGCCAAACCATAAACTTTGCCTTCATAAGTCATAAGGTGAAGCAAATTGTGCTTTTTGGCCGTTGGATCTGCTATCTTTCCAATGTCTTGAATTTTTGCTTGCTCAATTAGATCTATAGCTTTTGAAGTCTCTCCAATTTCTGACAACACAGAAGATAGAGCAGCTTTTGCAATAAGACCGTAACCTATAAGCCCTTCTTTTTCACAAACTTTCACAGAATTTTCTAAATAAGCTTTTGCAAGCAATGGTTTCTTTAATCCGGTTGCTGCAAGTCCTGCACTTTGAAAAAATTGTGAAGTGAGAATAGGTAACGAATATGTTGAACTGCCTTCAACGCCTTCAACACTTTTGGTAAAAGCAGACTCATTTTCATCAGCAGAAATATACAAAAGAGAAATTAAAAATAATGGCTGAAGAGCAAACTTTTGGGCATCTATTGTCTCGCATACTTGAATACATTCTTGAAACTTTCTGACAGCTTCTTGCTCTTTGCGTTCATAGATATTTAACTGTCCATCCCAAAGAAGCATTTGGGCGTAGTTGAAGAGATAGCCTTTTTCTTTTGTGAGATTCAACCACTGATCTATTTCTGCTCTTGCCTCAGCAAGACGCCCGGCTTTTGGAAGAAATTTAACAAGTAAAAAAGATGCTGTCTGAGCATCTGCAACAGCACCGTGTCTGACAAATACTTCTCTTGCTTTGTAGAGTTTGTCTATGGAATCTTGAAAATGATCTATAGCAACAACTTCTGACACTTCTTTGGTTTCTAGACGTGCTTCTAGCAACTCTTTTGCAGTATCAATTGAAAGTTTCGAATAGAATGCAACCTGATCTACTCCAACTTTCTCATTGCTATCTTTCATCATTAAAGTCGCCAAAGCCTGTACTGTTTCCAACTGATCTTTTGCCTCTACAGTCTTTTCTTGTATAAACATCAGAAGATAATAATTTAAGAAGCTATCGAGCTTTTCATAGTTTGTAGCTTTGGGTTTTACAGTATTATTGATAGCCTCTTGAAGCTTTGTAACCTTGCCTTCAGCCATTGTTCTACTTGAAACATCTGTAGCTAATTTGAGATAGGATTGATAATCTTCAAGGGCTTTTGCTGGCAGATTGAGTTCTTCGGCTGCTTCGGCTCGACTGACTAGAGCATCGAGATCTGAAGCGTTTTCTTTCAACTTCTTTGAAGCTTCTTCATACTGATCGGCAAACTTCATTATCTCTTGACTGGTTCTCTTCTTGGTAGTTTGAACCTCTTGTTTAGAGTTGGCCTGCTCTTGACCAGTCTTTGCTACATTCACCTGTTTACTACTACCAATGAAGAGATTAACCAGCAGAACTACAACTATTATCGAACCTATAACCGATGCAGCTATTGCTATCTTCTTGCGATGATCTTTGAAAAACGACTTTGCTGGTTTGGGTTGAACCTCTTGTGCAGAGTCTTTTATTACAAAGTATTTTGGTGTGATATCTCTGGAAGAGACTTTGACAAAATCCTGATGTTTGCCGTGCCCATTGCGGCTTATCTCTATCCTGTTGCATTTCTCACATCGATTCTTATGCAATGCTATCCATCTGTACTCTTCGCTTGTTAGATAGGTTCTTATCCCTTTCTGCTCTAAGTTCATCACTCGGTCGTGTTCTTCGTTGGTCTTTTCCTTGATCGTCATCTTGATCAGCTCCAACGCTTCTTCTCGTGTCATCTCTTTTTCACAATTGGCTATCCCAGGAAAGTAGGACTGTCCTCCTATTTTCTCTTCAAACTGACACAGCAGCTCCAATTTCATATTTTTGAACTGTTTTCTACACTTTGGATACTTTGAGAATATCTCTAAAGTCTGATTGTCCATACTTACCTCCTGTCTGTGTAAAGACAAAATAACTAAAGAGTTATAGATCTTTAGCAACAAATTGTTGTAATGCACGGGAATAATACTAAGGATGAGTCTTATAAACCGACTCTTAATAGAGACTTTAGTTAGCAAAGAAAGCAGGTGATAATTTAGACCTATAAAAAGTGCAAGTTATTTCTAGATAGTTTAGGAACTTTCTGTTTATAAAAAGGAAAAGCGAAGACAGAGAAGTTTATTGATTAAACAGCCTATTTTTTTAGCTGAAGCCAGAAAGATTTGCAAAAAGCCCTGCCTTTCCTGGATAGGATGACAGAGCTTTTAGTCTTAAGGCAGTTGCATAGCTTTAACTTCTAGGTACTCTTCGAGGCCATATTTGCCAAATTCACGGCCATTACCTGACTGTTTGTAGCCTCCAAACGGAGCCATCATATTAAAATTTCCGCCATTAATATCTACTTGTCCAGTTCGCAGCTTTCGAGCTACTTGCTTTGCCCGTTCTGTATTTGCAGACCAGACCGCACCAGCAAGCCCGTAGATTGTGTCATTAGCAATTCTTACTGCGTCGTCTTCGTCTTCATAAGGAATTATTGAAAGCACTGGGCCAAAAATCTCTTCACGAGCAATTGTCATATCGTTTGTGACATTTGCAAAGATAGTTGGTTTAACAAAGTAACCCTTTTCAAGCCCTTCTGGAGCGTCGGCTCCACCAGTGACAAGGGTTGCTCCTTCTTCAATGCCTTTGTGAATGTAGCTGCGCACTCGTTCTCTTTGAGCTTCCGAAACCAGTGGGCCAAGTTTTGCTTTACCTTCGCTTGGGTTGCCAAGTGTGAAACCTTCGGCAGTCTTTTTGGCTATTTCAATAGCTTCTGCTTGGCGCTCTGCAGGAACCAGCATTCTTGTCCAGGCCGAACAGGTTTGACCAGAATTGAAGTAACAGTTACCAACACCTGAACGTACTGCTTGCTCAAAGTTTGCGTCATCCAAGATGATATTTGCAGACTTACCACCAAGCTCAAGGGAAACTTTTTTGATAGAATTTGCTGCAAGCTCGCTAACACGACGTCCAGCACGGGTTGAGCCTGTAAATGAGACCATGTCTACACTAGGGTGTGAAGCAATTGCTTCACCAACGGGGTGCCCATAACCAGAGACCAGATTGAATACACCTGCTGGCAAACCTACTTCGTGGATAATCTCGGCAAGTATGAATGCTGTTAAAGGAGCAACTTCACTGGGTTTGACAACCACAGTGCATCCTACTGCAATTGCTGGAGCAACTTTAGCTACGATCTGATGGAGCGGGAAATTCCATGGAGTTATGCAGCCAACAACTCCTATAGGCTCGCGTACTACAATAGAATTTCCTATCTTCTCTTCAAACTCGTACTCAAAAAGTATCTTTGCATATGAACCCATTACTGCTGCTGGAAGACCAGCTTGTACTGCAGTAGCTAGTGGTAGAGGCATACCTACTTCTTTAGCAATAACTGCTGCAATTTCACTTTTTCTAGCAGCCAATTTTTCGGCTATTTTTTTGAGAAAACCTGCTCGCACTTCAATAGGAGTGGATGCCCAGGTTTCGAAGGCTTTCTTTGCGGCTGCAACAGCTCGGTCTACATCTTCAGCCGTGCCGTTTGGGATCTGTCCCATTACCTCTTCGGTAGTAGAGTTGATTACGTCTATTCTGTCTGTTCCAGTTGACGCTACCCACTCGCCATTAATGTAGATTTTGTCATAGGATAACAATTCAGTAGATGCTTCCACACACACCTCCTTTGCACTCTTCGTAGCAAGGAAGCAGAATCTCTAAAAAGAGTGCTCATTAACTTCTTTAGATTTCCAAGGTAGTATCTGTTTATCGCTATATGCTTGTCAAGGCAAGTGCTCTTATATGTTCTGTTTAGCTTTTCTTATTGGTAACTATTTTCTGAAGTTGTAATCTGATAAGTAGAGTGTGATCGAAAGCAAGAAAAGTTTCTGTAGAGAATTTATAGCCTGGTAGTGTTTGATGAAGATGGAGTGTGTTAGTAGTGGTTGCTGTTAGCCATCAACTCAATAGTGAGCGAGTTGATGGCTTTAAAAAAAGGTTGTAACTAGAAGTTGAAGAGAAAAGTGTTTGACGAAACTCCTGCAACTATTACTGAAACTTGATTCTGCCCCTTGTTCAGCTTAAGCCTCTTTTTATTTCCTTTAAGGACTATAGTTGAGTCGTTTTGAGAGATCAGTAAGTTTGTTATGTTTGATCCATTAATGCTAACAACTGCTCCACTTGTACTAAACCCACTTCCCGTTATGGTCAAATTCGGTTTCTGGAATGAAGCTCCAGTAATTGTGGGTTTTGGTGTAGCAACATTGCTAAGTTTGAAGACTCCGCGTCCATGTGTAGCTGCTACAAGAGTGTTGGTCTGATTGTTGATCTTCAAGTCAAAAACTGCGCTATTTGGTAATCCCTGTGCTACTTCAGACCAAGTTACCCCCCCGTCAGTTGTAACAAAAACTCCGATGTCTGTGCCAACATAGAGCTTATTTGCTACAGAACTGTCTACTACAATGGCATTTGTTGGGATGTTTGGTAAATTTCCACTGATATCCTTCCAACTAAGGCCGCCATCTGTACTTTTGAAGACGTGTCCTGTGTCAAAACCAGAAACAGTTAAATAGACAATCTTTGGATCTGCTTGCTCAACAGCAATTCTTGTGATGTAGCGAACAGGTAAGCCTATAGTTGAGTTGGTGAATGTTGTGCCATTATTGGTTGAAGTTTGAAGATTTCCATCAGAAGTTCCAACATAGATGGTTGTTTGGTTGTTGGCGATTGCAATAGCGGAAATAGATCCTTGTCCTTGTGTAAGATCGCTACTGATTGGACTCCAGAAGTCGCCTCGGTCAGTAGTTCTATAGA
>JAEUQL010000303.1 GCA_016789295.1 Blastocatellia bacterium
GTATCTCTTCTCTAAGCGATAGTAATTGAGTAGACCATTTACAAATACTATATTTTCTGGAAATCTTCTGAGGGCATTTTTGTAAAGTGTTAGACGCAGTACTTGATCATAAAATGAAACTTTATCGGCAGTTTGGTCTAGGACTTTTTCTAGATAGTCTTGCAGTTCATCTTCATCAAAAATCTCTACAAGTCGATTTGAGATCTCTGTAAGTTCCTCTGACCTTTGTTGACGTAGATACCACCTTGCAAGCCTAGCTTGCCATGACTTGTTGTTAGGAACTTTCTCAATAGCAAGCTGATAAGCTTTCAACTCATCACTAATTAAATTTGTACTAGAAAGCCACTGCAGAAAACGTTCATAAAGTCCCTCTTCTGTAGGGTATTTCTGTATCTCTTGCCAGTAGAGAGCAACTATCTTTTCATTCTCTCTCCTTGACTGAAGTAGTGAAATGTAACTATTGAGAACTTCTTCATATTGGAGTTTTTTATTAATAACTATTGGCTTGAGTGAATCTGCAGAAAAAAGAGTGGGTTTGTCACCATAGGTCAAATAAGAAATGTATTCATACTCCTGGTATTGGGTTGTGTTGTCAGTACTTGTGTCACCTCCGGCTTCGCCTCCTTCTTCAGTCTCACGCTTTTGTGCCTCATAACTTGCTTCAAAAATTTGACTAGATGAAAGATAAGAAAGCCTTCGATTTACTAATCGACTACTTGCTTCCCAAGAATCAAGATTAGAACGTTTAACAAGTAGCTGACCTTCCTTTCTATTTTTTGCAAGTGTGTCTAGCAGAGTCTGGTAGATATGGACTGCTTTTTCTGGCTTCTTTAGCTGTATGTAGATCTCTGCCACCTGAGCAAATGCGTCTGCGTATTGAGACTTTCCTAAATATTTCTGCTCAAACTCTTTAGCTAAAACATTCACCAAATCTATCTTCTCCATATCTATATAAAGCCTCATCATATCAGCATACATTTGTGGCAATACTGTAGATTCTGGAAATTCTTGTTTATAAGCTGTAAATATCTTGTAAGCTGCAGCACGGTTGAAATAGAGGTCAGCAATTCTGTCTGCTTTTTCATACTCATCGCTAGGTCCAGAATTGGCCAAAACTAGAGAAAGTATTCCTCCCAAAATTCCTGGATTCTGATCTGAAGTTGCTATGTCTTTGTAAAATCTCAAATCTCCTGTAGCAAGTACACTCCTTTCATACTTTGCGCTAAGGAGTGTCTTAAATAACCTATAAAGCATCATTTCACGTTGAGTTGAAGATTTTTCTAACCCACCACGCACATAGAGCGTATAGAAGTAACGAGAGGCTTTGTCGAGTTCGCCAGCCGCAACAAACAGTTGTGCAACTACTGACAACTCTTCAGCAGTCCATTCTGTCTGGCCAGCCGTCTGTGTTCTTGCCATTTCCAATTGCTGTAACACTGCCAAAGCGCGTTTCTCTCTGCTTTCACCCTTCAACTGAAAGTGGAACAGGCGCATTGCAGTATCAAAATTAGCTGGATCTTTTTTTAATGCTTCGACTAAATTTCTCTTATACTCTCTATAACGGTTTACATCTCTTAGAAACTGATAAAAGTTGATACTCATTGCATCTGACCAGAAAAGATCAAAAGCTTTCAGATAGACCGCTTCTGCATTTTGAAAATCCTTTTGGGCAAGATAGAGAGCTACTTTCTTTGTTACAAAATACTCTTTTTCTTGAGGAAAGAGTGACTGAAAACTATCTAGCAGCTTAATAGCACGATTGTAAGAACCTTTTGTTTGAAGCCTTTCTACAAGCTTTTTGAGTATTTCAAAACCATCTTGATCTTCTTTCACTAGCTTTTCATAGCTTGATTCATCAAGAAAATTATCTAATTGGTGCTGCTCTGATAGAGTTATCAACTCATAAAAGATAACGCCCTTCTCATATGTTGGAACTATTTCCATCAACTGCTTCAGTATTTCAGCCTCTTTCTTAAAGTTTGCCCTTCGGTGGTAAAACTCTCCCAGCAACCTTAATGATTCTATTGAAGAGTTTTCATTATCACGAATAGCTATCATCTGCTTCTCGGCAGCCTCAAAGTCCTGTAGTTCTTCATAAACTATAGATAACCGTTGTCGCACTGTTCTGTTTGTCGGATATTTTTCAATCAGTAATCCTAGACGGGTTTTTGACTCTTCTGTTGGTAAAGGCATGCGTGCTTTTGTGCCAAAAAGCTCTGTCTCCATATAGAGTGCACCGTCAAGTTCTCTTCTTACTTGATCAGAAGAGTTACTTTCAGCAAGGTTTTTGTGTGGAACCAGAACTGTAACTAAGATAAAAATCGAAACTAGAGCAAAAAATAGTAATCGTGTTCTTTTCATAACTATCTCTTAAAGCTGCCTTTTTGGGCTGTTAACCAATAACTTCAATCTCTACTTCTACAGTTGAGTTATTGTGTGCGAAATCCTCTGCAGAAATAATAAGCGTGTATCTTCCTGCAGGTAGTTGTTGAGGAATGTAGATCTTTCCTACAGACCGCTTCTCTTGTCCAGACCAATGAAGTTTAACAGGTTGTGCACCATAAAATCTTGCTGTAAGGCTTTCTGTGTCTGCATCCACACTGATCTTCAACTCCTCGCCTGCACGAACTTGCTTCTTGTCTGTTACAACATTAAGTCGTGGAGCGTGGCTGTCAATAACAAAACTCTTCTGTTCTTGAAACCCATCACCTTTTTTGTCAGTAATTATCAACCTACAATAGTAAGTTCCGTCAGGAGTATTCTTTGGGGCTAAAAACCGTGCCTGCCAAACATCTTCAGAAGGTAAATATCTAAGTGGAAGTGTTAGGCCAAATGGCAGAACAGCTAGAATAGATCTAACAGATTTATCAGCTTTTACTCTAATCACAGGATCGCCTGGTTGTATCAGTCTTGGCCTAAGCAATGCGCGTGGGGCAGCAATAAATGCTGTGTAAGGAGTTACAAACTTATACTTCTGCGAAAGCTTGATTATTTCACTTATCAAGTCTTCGCGTTCACCTTTCAAGTTGATCTCCCTAAGTAGTGCATCAACACGAGCTTTTGCCCAAAGCCTTGGAATCTGGTCGTGTGAAGAGTCGAATTCTGGAAGTGATACAAGACTTTCAAAACTGATTTTTCTGTTTTCAAAAAGACCCTCTATCTTTATCTTCTCGCTCTCTTTTGCCTTTCTGTATCTGCCAACAAGATTGAAACTCGATCCATCAAAAGTTTTTGATACTGGATCGGGATAGACTTGGTAGAGGTTGTCTGGATCGTCTGAAGAGAAAGAGATATCAGTAAAATTCATCTCGCCTATCTTTTCAAAAAAGAGTCCCAATCGTGCTGACAGATCTTCGGTTTCTCTATATTGTACAAAATAGCCCTTACAGCGATTGACAAGTTCAGCTAACAGTTCTTGTCGTACATCTCCACCAATACCAAAAGCGTAGAGTTGAGTGAGAGGAGCATTCTGTTTTTGATTGAGTTTATTAAAATCTGTAACTATCTGGTTTAGTGATATCTGTCCAAGTGTTGGATTACCATCCGTTATCAAAATGATTGCACGTGTTGCATTTGATTTCTTTGCGCCCTTTTCGATCTGGGCTACTGCAACTTTGAGAGCTTCTAGAACCGATGTGCCACCTCCTATGCTCGCATCTTTAACAAAACGGAGAGCCTCTTCTATCTTCTCTTTATTAGCTGGTTGAAGCGAGTCTGCAAATGGCTTTGGCGATTCATTAAACAGTATAAGGTTAAATCGGTCTTTGTCAGAAAGGCGGTGCAAGAAAAAGTCTATAGCATCAAAAGCTTTAACTATCTTCTCACCGTGCATCGAAAGTGAGTTGTCAAGCAGCACCACAATGTCCTTTGGTTTCTCTGAAAAACCACGATTGTCATTGCTGAGCCTATCAGCAGCAGTTCTACCAGATTGGTTAAATATCAGGCTACTCTGAAAATAACCATCCGGGTTTATGTTTGTGTTGGCTGGATCTCTTAGATCGTAAACTGTCACTTTCTCTGGTGCTCGGTAAGTAGTAAAAGAGACAGAAGTAGAACTAATATCTATTGGATAACGGATAAGTAAATCTTCTGTAAGCTCTACATTAGACGCTTCAAAATTAGCTTCAACTTCGTGAGTGTCTGTTTTTGTGAAAATAAGTGGATAGGCTTTTGACAGAAGTTCAGGTGTACCTATAGGAAGATCACTTACAATCCTTAGCTTTATAGAAAGCCTACCTACAGTCTGCCTCTGATTACCACTCGGCTTAAAAGGAAAGGTTAAAGACACTGTCAAGCCATCTACAGTCAGCATTTCTGTGTAATCGATCTCAAGGCGTTTTGTACCATGGCCAGGAATTGGTGTAACTTTCACATTGAAAGCAGTACTACCACCCTTTTCATCGTCTTGTGTGATCAGTCCTGGGTCAATTGTTTGTGGTGTTTTAATCTGCTCATAGACCTGCTCAGCACGTCTTCGTTCAAGAATCACTCCTGGAATACGTGTTAACCCATCCCAAACAGCAAAATCTGCAAGAGTAGCCTTTGGAGGTAGATCGAATATATATTGCCCTTCAAGTACTGTCTGTACGTGGCTTGCAAATATCTGTTTAGCTTTGACATAGGCATGTTGGTTGTCTATTTTTATGTCAACATCCATTGACTCCATTGACAAAACATTGTCGTCTTGCCGTCCTATGTTAGTAGCTATTAAAACTCCAGAATCTGCACTAGTAGAGATCAACACAAGAAGGAGAAATATTAAACTAGATGCTAGATAGAAAATAAATTTTGTCATAACATTCATACTGACTAGTGTCAATTTTCAAACCGTTTTACTTCAAGTCTTGCTACTCCACTCTCTGTTGCTAAAAAGAGGTGTTTTCCACTACGAGCTATTGACATTATATTCTGAGAAGGCAGGCCAGAACGAAAATTTTTCCACTTGTTCTGTTTACTGTCAAAAACCCACAAACCAACATCAAGTGTGCCAACATAGACAAATCGTCCATCTACAAGTATTGCATTTAGATTGACTTCAAATTTGCCTATCTCTGAACTGAGGCTTTTGATCTCTCCATTTGGGAGTAAAAGGTCTATACCTCCACCATAAGTTCCTATGAAAAGTAGCCCTTCTTGCACAGCCAAAGCCGTCACCCAGTTTGCAGAAAGCTTTGAGTTCGATTGCTTTATAGTACGAACAACTCTGCCTCCTTCAATAATTGCCAAACCTCCAAGTGTTCCAA
>JAEUQL010000304.1 GCA_016789295.1 Blastocatellia bacterium
CTTAAGTTTACAATCGAGCGCGGCAAACTCTGGATGCTACAGACACGAAATGCCAAGCGGACAGGTGCAGCAGCTATCCGCACGGCAGTTGAAATGGTTCACGAAGGTCTTATTGACAAGGCTACAGCAGTGCTACGTGTTGAACCAGGACAACTCGACCAACTTTTGCACAAGACCATAGACCCAAGTGCACGCATAGACCTTTTGGCTACTGGACTTCCAGCAAGTCCTGGTGCAGCTTCTGGCAAAGTTGTCTTTTCTCCAGATGAAGCAGAAGAGCTAGCCCACAATGGTGAAAGAGTGGTTCTGGTTCGTATAGAGACTTCTCCAGAAGATTTTCACGGTATGGTAGCAGCTCAAGCAATTGTCACTGCCAGAGGCGGTATGACTTCACACGCTGCAGTAGTAGCTCGTGGTATGGGTAAGTGTTGTGTAGCAGGTTGTGACGCTCTATACATAGACTACGCGGCTGGCCAAATACAAGTCAACAGCCACATTATAAACAAAGGTGATTTCATCACTGTTGATGGTTCAACGGGTAGAATAATCAAAGGTGAAGTACCTTTAGTAGAACCCAAGCTTGATGAAAACTTTACAGAATTTATGACTTGGGTTGATGAGTACCGCAAACTGAAGGTTCGTACCAATGCAGATACTCCTAACGATTCTGAAGTGGCTCGCCGCTTTGGCGCTGAAGGTATTGGACTGTGCCGCACAGAACATATGTTCTTTGAAGGTGACCGTATAGACGCGGTGCGAGAGATGATTGTTGCAAAGACCAAAGATGAGCGCGAGAAAGCTCTAGATAAGATTGCTCCACTACAGCGTGGGGATTTCTTAGGCATCTTCAAAGCGATGGATGGCTATCCTGTAACTATCCGTACTCTTGACCCTCCACTACACGAGTTCCTTCCACACGGGGATCAGGAAATTGCAGACCTGGCAGAGAAGCTTCAAATATCTGTTAAAGATCTAAAAGTGAAGATCAGCAGTTTACACGAAGCAAATCCAATGCTAGGCCATCGTGGTTGTCGCTTGGGTATAGTCTATCCAGAGATAACTGCTATGCAGGCAAGAGCAATATTTGAAGCTGCAGTAGAAGCAAAACGGCAAGGGATCAAAGTACATCCAGAAGTAATGATTCCTCTGGTTAGTGATGTGAAAGAGCTTACCCTTCAAGCCGAAGTTGTTCGCACTGTTGCCAAAGAAGTCTTTGAGCGTGAAGGTCTTTCTGTAGACTACATGGTTGGAACAATGATTGAACTACCACGCGCTGCTCTGACTGCCGACCAGATCGCTACTGTAGCAGAGTTCTTCTCTTTTGGTACAAACGACCTGACTCAGACCACTTTTGGGTTGAGTCGTGATGATTCTGGTAGATTCCTGCCTTTTTATGTAGAGCATAAGATCTTCAAAGACGATCCGTTCCAAGTTCTTGACCAATCAGGTGTTGGAAGATTGGTTGAGATGGCTGTTCAACTTGGCCGTGGAACTCGCAAAGAGTTGAAAGTGGGTATATGTGGTGAGCACGGTGGCGAGCCTTCAAGTGTGATATTTTGCCACAAAGTAGGCTTAAACTACGTTAGCTGTTCACCTTATCGTGTGCCTATCGCACGTTTGGCGGCTGCTCAGGCAGTACTTGGTGAAGGCAAGGCTGGATCACAGACTGCATAGGATAGATATGTTCTAGTAGTGTTAAAAAGCCAGTAGTTGGAAGTTACTGCTGGCTTTTTCTATTTTCTCCAGTTGATGCTTAGGACTAAATAATGTTCAAAAACAGAAGGATGTAGTATCCTCTTAATAGTAAACGTGTAGCCAGCGTTTTTAAGCTGTACTATTAAGACTTTACCCTTTGAGTCGATTAGAAATACCAGAAGGGACAGCACTACATTAGTAGGAATTTACTTCTAATTTTCGTGTTCTCAAATCAGGAGGACGTGATGATAAAACATGCTATTTTAGCACTGCTATTTACCCTCATCTCTTTTACTAGCACTACGTTAGCTCAAACGGGAGCTACTACAGCAAGCATCAACGGACTTGTTAAAGATGAGCAAGGTGCTGTTATAACGGGTGCTCGTATACTAGTAAAAAATCTCGACACAAATCTTACTTCTGAGGCAGTTTCTAGCGAAGAAGGGTTCTATTCTTTTTTACAATTGTCTCCAGGTCGCTATGAGTTAGAAATATCCGCCGATGGTTTCAAAACTTACAAACTGTTGATAGCCGAACTTGGTTTGGGTACGACTGCTACAGTCGAAACGCTACTCAAAACAGGTGATGTTGGTGATATAGTCTTAGTTGAAACAGATACTCTTTTTGAGAGGTTTAAGACAGAAAACAGCGTAAATGTAAATAGAGTACGAATTGATAATCTACCTATCAATCAGCGCAATTTTCTAGATTTTTCATTAACAACACCAAGAGTTATTGTTGATAGAAGACCTGGACAAGGAATTACTGGAAGCTCAGGACTTTGCTTCAATGCTCAGTCTGGTAGAGGTAACAACCTCACAATAGATGGTCTAGATAATAATGAGACTTTTTCTGGATCTGTTAGACAAACTTTTAGCCAAGAAGCTGTATCGGAGTTTCAGGTTGTATCAGATAACTATTCAGCAGAATTTGGTCGTGCCATAGGTGGAGTAATCAACATTGTTACAAGAAGTGGAGGCAATGAATTAAAGGGTAAACTCTTTCTATTTAATCGTGATGATTCATTTAGTGCTAGGGAACCTTTCGCAAGTTTTAGACCAGAGTTTAAGCAGTATCAGTTTGGAGCCACAGTTGGAGGTGCAATAAAGAAGGATAGGTCGTTCTTTTTCACTGCTTTTGAACGTCTCTCCCTTAAACAGAATAAGATTATTACAATAAGTAATGATGTTGTAACTTCTGCAAGAAAGCTAGGTTTTGCTTTAAGAAATGGTCCAGCACCTTTTTCAAATGGTATTAGCTCTTTCTTGGTGAGAACCGATTTTCATACCAGTTCAAACAACAAGTTGACAGTCAGATATAACTATGGTGGAACTTATAATGGGCAGTTTGAACCCTTTGGTGGATTGATAAGCGATACAAGCGGAACGATTTTGAGGCTAAACGATAATTCTGTTGCCTTTAACAATACTTACACTAGTTCATCACTTGGCCTGATAAATGAGTCTAGGTTTGTCTATAATAGAAGGAGTCTTCGCGTAGTTCCTAACGATGCAGGTGCTAGTCGTTCACTGATACAGATACTTCAAGACCAAGGCTCAGCTCTTTTTGGTCGCAACAGTGGTCTACCACAGATAAGAGATGAAGACCTGATACAAGTTGTTGACAATGTCTCTATTCCAAAAGGAAAGCAGCAGTTCAGATTTGGTGTCGATTTTGCCTATCGTCGCATACCTACCGATTCTGAACAACCTTTCTTTCCTACAGGTTTTAGCGTTTTTGTACCTCTTGATTTTGCTTCAAGTTTTGGAGATCCAAACATACCTTTCATATCATCCTTGGATGCTTTTGATCCAAGTCGGCGAACACCTGCACAACGTGCTTTTCTGACGCAACTTGCATCTATGTTGGCACAAAGTGTCCCAGGCTTTCCACAAGGCATACCTCTAGCAGACCTATCTCTACCAGGTCAGTTTACTCAAAGTTTTGGTGCCAGAAGTTTAGACCCTGCATTGACAGTGAAAAGCTTCTCTGGTTTTTTTCAAGATGAGATAAACGTTGCAAGCAACCTTGTTTTGAAGCTTGGAGTTCGCTATGACATCAATAGAGTCCGGTTTCAACCAAAAAATAATGGCAACTTTGCTCCGCGTATCTCTATTGCTTACAATCCAGTGAAGAATCTTGCTATACGTGCTGGTTATGGAATCTTCTTTGGTGCTCCTGTAACTGGTGTCAGCTTTCTCACGCAGCTTTCTAGCTCTAAACAAGTACAAGTGGTTGCAATACCATTTCCTTTCTCGGTGTTAGCTTTTGCACAGCCTGGCAATAGATTTCCAGAGTCTAAGGAACTCCCACAAGCTTTGGCTGGCCTTCCACCTCAGTTCAACTTTGAATTTCAGTTTGACCCAAATTTTCGCAACAGTTATACACAACAAGCTACTTTGGGAATAGAATATCTGTTGGGACAGCATACAACATTGGGTGCATCCTACAACTTTGTTCGTGGAATCAGATTAATATCAGAGAGAGATATCAATCCTATTGTTAACCCACTGCCAAATGATCCTGGTCTTTTGTTGAGCCAATTAACTGGTAGGCTCGATCCATCGCGTGGTAGAGTGAGTGAATTTGGACCTTTTACTGATAGCTATTTTCATGGAGCTACTTTTTCCATTGCTCACAAAGTAAATAATAGAGTCAACTTAATTGCACACTATACTTTGTCGAAAGCTATTGACAATATAATAGACTTTCGATCAGACATCATTGATGCACCTAACAATCCACTCAGGCCAGACCTTGAGAAAGGTTTATCATTGCTTGATGTAAGGCATCGCTTTGTGCTTTCAAGTATATTTTTTCTCAACTGGTTCAAGCATCCAGCTCTACGCAACTTCCAAATATCAACTATTACTACTCTAGAATCTGGTAAACCTTATAACCTGATAGCAGGTATGGATCTCAACAATGACGGAGTTGCACCTCCAGGAGATAGACCTTTGGGAATAGCCAGAAATGCTGGTATTACACCAGGTTTTGCTACAGTAGATGTGAGGCTAAGTCGCAACTTTTCTTTTACCGAAAATATTAAACTAGAGCTTATATCAGAGTTTTTTAACCTCTTTAACAGAGTAAATATTAGTGACTTAAACAGAGTGTTTGGACCCGACATGAACGGTAACTTCAATCTTCCAAGGCAAAATAATGGAAGATTTATTGCTCCTGCTGAAAGACTCAGTGCTGCCTTTCCTCCAAGAAGGATTCAACTGGGTGTGCGCTTGATCTTCTAAAAGGTATCTATATTATGAGTGTTAACGCATCTGCATATCTTGTTGATTGGCAAAAGCTTTTAGGGTTGTGGCAAGAAATAGAGTCGCTCGACTTTTGGATAGAAGCTATTGAGCAAGAATCAGAGTGGGTTCAGCTATATGCTGCAGACGATTGGCAACAGAGTTGGAAAGCCGCGTCTGCAGCTAGCGATACTTATGAAGATATTAGAGATGAGTTAGAAGCTAAACCCCTTTTTGACAAGTTCTATAAAGCTT
>JAEUQL010000305.1 GCA_016789295.1 Blastocatellia bacterium
AGCGTGATAGCGGCAAGTAGCTTCTACAACAGGGGTAAAGAGCTTGTACTGATTTTCCAGATCTCGATAAGTAAAGCCAAGAGCTTTGAAATAGTCTGTTCTTCCTACTTCCATCCACACTAAGTAGTTTGCGTGGTAGACGATGCCCATAGAATCTGTTTCTGCATAACGTACTGTTAAACGAGATTCAACTACTCTATTAGAAAGCCTCTTCTCTTCATCGGTAGTCATGGTTACATTCCTTTCTGTTAGCAATTTCTGCTCTATCTGTTTATATGTTAAATAGATCTCAATTTTTTATTTACTAGAATGAAGCTTTCAAAAAGTATGAGTAATGTTGCAATTAGAATAGGATATTGATAACGCTCTTGCCGGTCTTTAACAAGTTTTGTTTGTAGTTCACCTTTACGCAACTTGTCTAAAAACTTTACAACTTCCGCAACCTCTTCACCTTCTGGGTCTGCCTTCAAGTATAGACCCTGAGTAAGTTCTGCAGCAGTTCGTAAAACTGTTTCATCCAGTTTTGTTGTGACAATATTTCCATCAGCATCTTGTTTAAGACCTATAGCACCAATTGCATCCAAAGGAATGTTACTACCTTGTTCTGTTCCAATACCTAAAGTTACTATAGTTACACCCTGTTCTGCTGCTTGTTCTGCTGCTTCGGCTACTTCTGCAACTGGCTGCTCGCTCTGCTCTTCGCCGTCAGAAATGATTATCAGTAGGCGTGATTGACGTCCTACGGACTGAAAACTTCTGGTTGCACGCTCAATAGTTTGGGCTATTGCAGTGCCTGGTAGATCGGCTGTGCGTACATCTAGATCGTCAAGAAAGCTTTCAAGAGCTGCTGTATCAACTGTCAAAGGCATTACAGCCGTACTACTGCCTGCAAAACCTATGAGTCCAACTCTATTGTTTGACAGGTTGCTAAGTAGGTCTATTGCAAGCCTTTTTGCACGCTCAAGACGCGATGGGTATTCATCATCTGCAAGCATGCTGAGCGACACATCGACTGCAATGATTACATCTATACCTTTTGTCTTTACAAGCTCTTGAGTCTCTCCCCACTGAGGGCGTGCGAGTGCTGTTATGCAGAGAGCTGTAGCAGCTAGTATGATCAGTCCACGAAGGAGATAGTATCTGTTTATCTGTGAAGCCTGTTTTTCTACTTTTTTTCCAAAAAACTCTACAAGCTGTCTCTTCCTACGCTCTATCAGCCAGTAGAGTAGAGCAGCTAAAGGAATGAGAGTTGTTAAAAGTAGTAGATAGTATGGATAGCGAAATTGAAAACCAGAAAACATTTTTATAATTCTAGCTTTTTACTCATATAAAGGATTCGCGAATAACGATTAAACTGCAGTTCATTATCAAAGTACTGTACGCTGCTTGTCGCGAATTTTCCTGCTGCCAAAAACTCTGCTCTTTTCAGGCCGGTACTTTGACTTCTTGAAGTAAGCGGCCATACAGAATCGAGAAGCTTACAGATCTTTCTAAAACCAGTATCTATATAAGCATTTACAGATACTTCTTGCAAAGTCTGCATAAGCATACGGAAGTTTTCCAGTGCAGTTAATCTCATTCGGCTGCCAAATCCTGAATAGTCGAAAGACTCTGAGCGGACACGAAAACTTGATGTGAGAGAGTCTGAATAGATATCGACTACCTGTGTTTCATCTCTAAACTCAACAGCATCTTTCAGTTCACGAGCAGTTTTACCAAAACCTTTATTCTCTTCAACAATATGTGTCTGTTTGCGTTTGATAGAGCCTTCAACGATGAGAATTATATCTTTGGGGTTGAGTGTTGTGGGTGAGCTTTTAAGGTTCTCTGTGGTCGTGATGAGTAGATCTCCTTCAAGGGTGAGTTTTCGCATCCGTTGCAGATGCGAAGCTGGTTGCAGCGTCTCATCACTAACAGTACGGACGACTATGTTGTCTCGTCCCAACTCTTCCACTATAGCTGTTGCTTCAAGCTCGGAATTGACTTTCATAACAGGCATAGGAAAGTTTGTCTTTAGTAACTGTTTTATATCACCTTCTGGCATACCTGTTACCAACGAAAGCCTGCTCAGTTTCTGTTGACCTGTTTCCAGGTCGAATGGAAGGGCAACTATATAGAAGCCCTGCAAGCTCTGCTGAAGTTGATTGGAGATCTGAAGTAGCGGGTCGAGAGAGAGGCTACTGTCAGACTCTTTTGAATAGGAGGCTCTTGAAGTGACGAGGCTAGCAGAAACTTTTTCAACTGTAGGTAGAACTTCACCACAATAAATACACTTTCCACGGAGTGGATTATTTTTTCTCGAACATTTTGGACAAGAGATAAGTTCTGTATTCACTATCTGCTACCCCATATCAGAACCCTACTGCTCTAGAACCAACTGTACTGTTTGTTGTCAACAGCAGTTTTGATAAAGTTTCAATTTGTAGGCAAGGTTACTGTTATCAAACAGAGAAAATGTAGATTTGTCAAACCTTCAAAAAACAGAACCAGGCTATTATAACTTGATTCATATTTTTGAATATACCTTTTTATCAAGCTGATATCCCACTCGTCACACTAAAAGTTCAGCTCTTCACATATAAGTTGTTACTCTTTTCTGCTCAATTAGACTTGCTAGTAATCCGAAAATCACGCAGGAGAAAAAATATGTATCGGAACATAAATCTTTTTCGCCTGCTACTGTGCAAGTCTTTAAGCATAGTAGCGATGACCCTCCTGATTACGGTCTGTGTTGCTTCTGCAAATGCCCAATCAACATTTGGCAATGTACGAGGAGTCGTGCAAGATGAAACAGGTGCAGTAGTTTCAGGAGCCAAAGTAACCATTACTGACAAAAGGACTAACAACTCATTTACTACTCAAAGTAGTGGAGAAGGTGCTTATCAGTTTAACAATCTCCTTCCTGGAGAATATCAGATTTCTGTTGAAGCTAGCGGCTTCAAAACATTGGCACTTACAGGTGTCAAAGTAGAGCTTAATCAGACAACCGATGTTCCAACTATATTAGCTGTTGGTACAACAGGTGAAATTGTAGAAATCTCTGCAAGTGGCTCGGAACTTGTTGAGACAACAACTACAACGCTTTCAAAAAGCTTTGATTCTCGTCAAACAGTAGAGCTTGCTCAAACTGCAGCAGGCGGTGGTATATACAATCTTGCCCTTATTGCCCCTAATGTGTCGAGCAGTGGTGGTGTGGGTGTAGGTAGTGGAGGATCGATAGGTGGCCAGAGACCACGTAATAACAACTTTATGGTTGATGGTATTGACAACAATGACAAAGGTGTTACTGGACCACAAATCTACATCTCTCCTGAAACAGTGGCAGAGTTTACACTTTTAGCCAATCAGTTTTCAGCAGAATTTGGCCGCTCAAACGGTGGTCAGTTTGTTACTGTAACAAAAAGTGGAACAAATGAATATCATGGTACAGGATACTTCTTTGTTCAGAACCGCTTTCTTAATGCTCTAGATACACTACAAAAGAATGCAGGTGTAGTACGTGAACGATCTGCAGTTAGAGATAATCCAAATCTCTCTCTTATTCCCCGTTCTGACTTTAGCCGTTATGGTGGCAATGTAGGTGGTCCAATAGTCAAAGACAAGCTCTTCTTCTTCACTTCTTATGAAGGGCAACAGACAGGGCTTGCTTCTGCTCCGGGAGGACTAACAGCACCAACCGCAGAAGGTTTTTCTAGACTAAGTTCTATATCAGGTCTTTCACAGACCAACCTTGGAATTTTTAGACAATTTGTTCCAACTGCACCAATCAATGATGCAGGTAGTATCACTGTTGGAGGGGTACAGGTACCAATAGGAAATGTATTCTTTAATGCTCCAGCATTTACCAACCAGAGAAATTTTGTTCTAAATCTTGACTTTACCCAGAGTGAGAAGACGCAGCATCGCACACGGTTTATTTTTGACCGTATACGAACTATCGACACTGCAGCAGTGCTTCCTGTCTTCTACACAGACAGGCCAATCAATGGAAGGCTCTTTTCTTATACCTTCTTACACAGCTTTTCACCAAGTTTGACCTATGAAGCTAGGTTTGCTTATCGTAGATCTACAGACAATATAGTTGTTCCAAACTTCAGATTCCCTGGACTAGATGCTTTTCCAAACATTGGATTGCTAGATCTAGCTATTGACATAGGCCCAAATCCAAACGCTCCACAGTCAGGAATAGAGAATAGCTACCAGCTAGTTCAAAACGTTGCTTATACAGTTGGTAACCACTCTATTAAGTTTGGTTTTGATGGGCGTAAACTCATCTCTCCACAGAGATTTGTACAACGCGAACGTGGAGACTATCAGTATCAGTCTACAGATCTATTTCTTCGTGACGTCAGCCCAGACTTTCTTGCTCAAAGAAATGTTGGTGGCAATACCTACTATGGAGATCAGTTTTTGCTCTATTTCTATGGTCAAGATGATTGGAGGATAGCTCCAAACCTGACACTCAATTTTGGTTTAAGGTATGAGTATCAGCAGGTTCCTTTTGGAGCTAGACAGCAGAATCTAAATCAGATTGCTTCAGTTCCTGGTTTGATAGAGTTTCGCTCACCAAGAGAAGAGCTTGATAATTTTGCTCCAAAGATAGGGCTTGCCTACTCACCAAGTTATGAGAAGGGTATATTGGGGCTTCTTTTTGGAAAGAGTGGGGAGAGTTCCATCCGTGCAGGATTCTCTCTTGGATATGACTATATCTTTGATAATGTTTATACTTTAGCCTCTCCGCCACAGTTTCAGCAGACAAAAGATATAGCTCCAGCCGCAGCACTACCAAACTTTTTAGCTGGTGGTGGAATTCCACCAATTCCAACACCTACTGGAAATGATCCTGTTGCTGCACGAGCTGCTACTACAGCTTTTATTCCAGATCAACAGGTTCCGTACTCGATAACATACACGCTGAGCTATCAGAGGCAGTTTCTCAAAGACTGGTCATTGGAGATGCGTTATTTGGGAACACGAGGAATAAGATTGCTAACACAAAATCGCATTAACCGTACTCCTGCAGTTACAAGTCAGTCTTTCCTTCCAACTTTCTTTGCACAGCCATCACAGAGAGAGCTTGATGCTCTACCATTAACCCTCAATGCTATTCTTGCTCGTCCAACTTTCAACGAGTTTGGTGCAGCAGGATTTAATCAACAGAACCTTGTAGGTTTTGTTTCAAATGGAAACTCTGTA
>JAEUQL010000306.1 GCA_016789295.1 Blastocatellia bacterium
TAACAAATGCCCTGTCACTACCTTCAAAAGTGATGCTGCGCAGTACGCTTGCACCGTCCTGACGCACCACAACAAGCTCTGTAGAAACTGCTTTCTGCTTGCGCTCTTGCATCTTACCTGTAGTCTTTACTACTACATTCTTGCCTTTGTAGATCGACATCTCACCTGTTTGTTGATCTAGAACTACATTGTAAGTACCCTTTTTCACCTTCACACCATTGATGTTTACATCTGCAGGGATCTCTACCTTCTCTGGCTTGTTCTCAGCCAGTACTACACCTACACTCAACACCAAAAATGCAACTAATGTCAGAAGCCTCTTTACCATAGTGTCAATTACCCCTTCCTTCAAGCATAAATTTAACGATGTTATGTCTAGTAATCAATGTTACTTCAATCAGATATGTTATCTATATCAACAACGTTATTCCATTGAACAGCGTTAACTTAACACTGTTATTTTAGTGATGCAAGCAAAATTTTCAAAAAAATTCCGGATGGAGTTCTAGACAGCAAGAGCCATAGCGTTTTCAATTGTAGAGCGTGTAGATAGAAGTATTGGCCTGGAGGTACTGTGTGAAGCTTAAGCTGCTGCTACTTGAAGAGAGTTTTGCTATTTGCCGTCTTGCTTTGGAAGCGGAATTTCCGCAATGGGCTAGAAGAGGCTTTTTCTCTGTAACAAAGACAGAAGAAGAGCTTTCTGTTGTCTGCCAACAAGAATTGGTTCCTGAAGGAACCAGTTTTGAGGGCAATTGGAAGTGTCTCAAAGTAGCAGGACCTTTGGATTTTTCTTTAACAGGAATTTTGGCTTCTATAGCAGCTCCACTAGCTGAATCAAAGATCAGCATATTTGCTGTGTCTACATTTGCCACTGACTACATACTTGTGAAAGAAGAGAAGCTTGTTAAGACCATAGAAGTGTTAGAAATGGCTGGGCATCAGATAGTCCACTAACTCTGTCGAAACTCCAATCTAGTTCTTACCTCCCAAAGTTCTGGAAAGGCTTTTCTGGAGAGAGTGGTTTGGAGATAACCAAGTCCTTCGCTTCCACCAGTTCCCTGTTTCACACCTATTATCCTTTCGACTATTCGCAAGTGGTGGTATCGCCAAAGTGCAGCATATTCATCAATGTCAATCAACCGTTCTGCAAGCCTGTAAAGATCGGCATATTTGGCTGTTTCTGTATATAGTTTAAGTAGTTCTGGAACTACTTTGTCTTTCCATTTTGACCACTCTTCCCTATCATCTCGTGATGGAGCAACTTCTACTTTGAAACCACTCTTTGCAAGTAGTGTGTAGAAGGCATCTCCCAAAGAAGGAGCAGCTAGACGCTCTTCCAAACGCTTCTTAATCTCTACCTCTTCATTAAAGACTGTAAGAACTTTGGGTTCTTTTACTCCTGTCATTATTTCGATCTCTCGAAACTGCCAAGACTGAAAACCGCTAGCAGGTCGAAGCTTGTCTCGAAAGGCAAGAAAGTTGATTGGTTGCATCGTCTCTAGTATGTGAATCTGGTTGACAAGTGTATGTTGAATCTCTGTAACTCTAGCTAGTAATTGTTCTGCATAGAATATGTTTCCATCAAAGACTGCAGCTATTGCAGCATCTAGCTCGTGTATTATCAATCGGAACCACAATTCATATGTCTGATGAATGATAATAAAGAGCATTTCGTCATGATGGGTAGGTGTGGACTGTAATTGCTGTGCCCGTAGAAGGTCAGAGACCTTCAAATATTCGTTGTAAGATAACTTTTGATCCATGCTACTCATTCTTTCTCCTATCTATTCTCTGTATTCACCTACCCATTAGGATCTGGTTATTACATCTGTACTGCTTTGCCACTTAAATGCTGTTCATAAGCTCGTGTTTCGACAATCTCTTTGATAGCTTCTACAGTAATGTCTATCTCTTCATCTTTGGTGTAGAAGTGTGGAGCGATGCGGATACCACCACCAGGCCGGTAATCTACAATGATCTCACGTCTGATCAGTTCCTTGGTGACTGCCGCACCGTTATCAATATCGATAATCACACATCCACCGCGCTCTTCTGCTTTCAAAGGTGTATTTACACGCCAGCCTTGCTCAAGTGCTTTATCTATAAGCTTTGAAGTCTGTCGTATCGACTTTTCTCTAATCTTATCTACACCTATTTCATTGATTATGTCATATCCAGTTTGTGCAGCATACAAGCAAGGAATGTGTGGAGAACCATGAAGGAAGCGGAAAATGTTGTCTGCATAACGGATAGGCCCTATCTCAAATGCAAACGGCTCTTCGTGTGCCATCCAACCAGTGGTACGCGGTTCGAGCTTCTCTCTTAGATCTTTTCTAACATAGAGGTAGCCTGCACCTGGTCCACCACAGAGCCATTTCACCGAACCACCAACAACAAAATCTACATTTAATTCTTTGACATTAAATGGTACTGTTCCTGCTGACTGATAAGTATCAAGTACCACGTATGCACCCACTTCGTGGGCACGTTCTATTATTGCTTTTGCATTCTGTATGAAAGAGCTTTTAAAGAGAACGTGTGAAATGGGAACAAGAAGTGTCTCTTCATCAATAGCTGCTAGGAGTTTTTCAAGTGGGACAGTAATACCATCTTCTGAATCCACCATTTCTACACGTGCTTGTCCATCACGTGCATGGGCTTCATATACATACATCACCGTTGGAAAATTGAGCTTGGAGTAGACGATTTTGTTGCGTGGAGCAACAAAATCGAAGCAAGAAATAATCATCGATTGGGCTATAGAGACATTCTGGTGCATAGCCACTTCTCCATCGTCTGCACCTATTATCTTTGCTATTTTGTCGCCAACAGTGACAGGCATCTCCCACCAACCCTCAGCCCAAGCACGTACACCGCGACTAGCCCAAACATCCGCAAATTCCTTCACTTTGTCATAGACTCCACGAGGCATTGCACCTAGCGAATGGCTCACCATATAAACACTTTTTTCAAGTATTGGAAACTCTTTGCGCCAGTTCAAAAGTTCATCCATAAAAAACTCCTTGTCTCATATGCCAGAAGATCTATACAGGAAAAGGCATGGCAACTTCAACACTATTTGAAGGCTCAGAGCGGTTCCCTGCAAAGTCATATGCGCGAACATAATATCTGTACCTTTCACCACCAACCACACCAGTATCCCAATGTCCCAGTCTCTTCACAGACGTCCATTTTTCAAAATCTTTATCACCTTCTGCACGATATATCTCATAACCATAAACACCTTCATTATCTGAAGCTGCATTCCAAGTTAGCCTGACAGAACCCACCTCTATTTTTGCTTTAAGTTCAGCCGACTGTGGCCATATTGGGGCAACTTTATCATCACTTTCTGGGGCTTGCAAACTACCTTTTGGCCAAAGAGTGCAGACAACCTTACGAAAGTTTTCATCTAAGCTTTTGCAGACATTTCCATAGATACAACGGATGAGATGATCAGAGCGTCCATCTCTAACTTTCTTTGGCCAGTCTGGATCGGCTAGTAATGCTCTAGCCATGCCGATCATATCAGCCTTACCTTCTTCTAGTATAGACTCTGCAAGCTCTGGAGTTGCTATCTTACCCGTAGTAACTATTGGCGTGTAGTAGCCTTTGCTGTTAATGAAGCTTTTTATACCCTCTGCAATATATACATTAGCACCATCTGGATAAGTATCTCCTGGCATACATCTGTCGCCACTGTAGCCAGTGTAAGGATAGAGAGGTTCTCCAGCTTTTAATATTGCATCTTCAAACTTTCCTCCAGCAGAAATGCTTATGTAGTCAATCCCAAGTTGCGCCATTCTAAGAGCTATTTGCCTAGAATCCATCACAGTATAACCATTTTTAATACACTCTTCACCATCGAATCTAACACCTATAGGAAAATCTTTGCCTACCATTTCACGACATCTTACTATTACCTCACTCATCAGTCGCATACGGTTTTCCAAGCTTCGGCCATAAGCATCATTGCGGTTGTTACGCTGGGAAAGAAATGATGAAAGAGTGTAAGCGTGTGCCATATGAAGCTCTACACCATCAAAACCAGCTTCACGAGCACGACGTGCTGCATCACCGTAGTTAATAACTATCTGATCTATTTCTACCTTTGTCAGATCTTGCACCTTTTGCCGCCAACCAGAACGAGCAATTTTTAGAAAATGGATAATCTGTGGAACTATCTTTGATGGGCTACAGTCGTGAACAGCTTTAGCCATATCTCTAAGTCCTGGTATGAAGCTGTCGTCACAAAGCCTCAATAGTGGGCCACTTTTTGCGGTGTGAACAGCCATTGCTTCAACCACTATCAATCCTGCCTCCCCTTTGGCAAAACGGATGTAGCGGTCTCTTATGTCTTTATTAACATAGCCATCTTCACCTGACAATCGTGTTACCATAGCTGTGAGTACTATTCTATTACTTAGCTCCATGGAATTTATCTGAAGTGGTTGAAAGAGCTTCATAAAATAATCCTTATTTAATCCTTCAAAAGCTGTCCTGCTATGATCAGCTTCTGAATCTCAGAAGTACCTTCGTATATTCTCATCGCTCTTATGTCGCGATAAAGTCGCTCAGTAATAGCACCTCTTACCAATCCGCTACCACCGTGTATCTGTACAGCTTCATCAATAGCACGTTGTGCAGCTTCGGTTGCAAACAGTTTTGCCATTGCGGCTTCTTTGGTGGTGCGACCTACACCACTATCTTTAAGGTGCGCAGCACGATAGACCAGTAATGTTGCAGCGTCTAGTTCTGTTGCCATTTCGGCAAGTTTGAACTGTATAGCCTGAAAGTCACTTAATGGTTTTCCAAATTGCACTCGCCGTTTCGCATGCTGCAAGCTCTCATCCATTGCTCGCCTACCAAAACCTATTGCTGCTGCTCCAACAGTTGGCCGAAATGTATCTAGATTTGCTAGAGCTATTTTGTAGCCATCTCCAGGCTGACCAAGCATCTGTGATGCTTTTACACGACAATCTTCAAAGCGTAGTATGCCAATTGGGTGCGGTGCTATCATTTCGAGTAGCTCGACGCTCAGTCCATCACTCTTTGCATCTACAACAAAAGCCGATATACCGTGTTTGCCACTGTCTGTCCTGACAATTGTTGTGTAGAAGTCTGCAATACCTGCATTCGAAATGTAGATCTTTGTGCCACTTAGTAGATAGTCATTG
>JAEUQL010000307.1 GCA_016789295.1 Blastocatellia bacterium
TATTGCGTCCTTTCATTCTGGCACCCATTGCGAGGCCGGCTGTTATAGCAACCATATCTCCCAAATGGCTGATTGGTCCTACGAAGCCACGCTCAAGGTCTGCAATATGTATATTGAGGTCACGCCCTTTCGAACCACCTTCAAAACGTGCCATATATTGCATAAAGATCTCTCTTGGTGTAGCCTTGCGTACCAGCAGTGCTCCCATGTCACGAATGAGAGGGCTTAGGATGTCACCATCTTCAAGAGCGTAAGCAGTTCCTACAGCAGTAGCTTCTTGTCCAAGGCTGCGATAGAAGCCTCCAATAACTTTGTTTTGGCGAAAGAGGTTTGTGAGGCGTTCTTCAACACTGCGCGTCAGCCTCATGTAGTAATAGAAATCTATATACTGCTCTTTGGTAAGGGTTTTACTAGTAAGGCTAGTAAGGTTGCTGTTGGCGGTTTTCTTGACTTTTCTACTAGTTGTTTGAGCCATATGAAGGATACTGCAGATTCAGAAATTTCACAGCTATTAAAAAGGATGGCAATACTATCATAAATCTCTTGAGAAATTCGAGTCTTTTACCCGAACAATAGCTACAAAGCAGAAGCTACAGAGAGAGAGTTAAATTAGGAAATAAGTTTCTTTTTTCAAGCCTCCATAATTTTGGGGCTAGTCTACAAATAGGATAAGAGGTAGAGTTACTTACTAGTAGCTGATTTCAAAGGATCTTGGAGGGTAAAAAGAGCTGTGGATTTAGATAAAGTTATAGCTTTTGTTACGCTACTTTTAACACTTAGTACAGCTTCAGAGAAATTGGTTGAGATAGTAAAAAACCTCTTTCCTTTTCTTATGGAGAAGGATTTAACCAACAGTAGAAGAGAATCAAGAAGGTGTGCAACAATCCACCTTCTAACAGTTTTGGCTGGGATAGCTACTGCCTTCTTATCTCGTTCTGCATTTCCACAAGAGATATTGGACACAAGCAAAGATTCAACAGTAGTTGGACTTGGACTTCTTGCAAGTGGAGGTTCGAGTTTATGGAACTCACTACTAAGCTATCTATTAAAGGTCAAAGATATTAAGAGTCTTGACCTTGAAGAACGGCAAAAACTAGTAGAAGAGACAAAGAAGTAGTATGCTGAAAGTCTCTAAAAATTGTTAGGAAAAGTATTCGCATAGTAACTGATCAGAAGCTGAACTACTTCGTCATAGTTATCTATTCCAGACTTGACGCGATTGGCTTTCAAGTAGCTATTATTGATAGCTTCAGAAAGTTCTGTAAGTTGGCTGTGGTGTTGATTCCAGAATGCAGTGCTTTCTCTGAGGTCTTCTTTTGGCCCTATTTCTATCAACTTAACTACCTCTTTATACTTTTCTGGATCGATCAGATAGAAAGTAGCGAGGATATGACGCATAGCCATCAAGTAGCCACAGTAACGGATGTATGCGTCAGAAGATTTTATGCAGACCAGAAAAGCTATGAAATTTGCTTCGTCTTCGAGGGCAAAACCTCGTTGGTGAGCCTTCTCGTGTGCGATGGAGAAGGGGAGTTCTGACGCTGGCTGCTCACGGTTGAAGTTTGGCTCTCCTGTAAATGGGGAGTAGATACCAGAAATGCCAAGCAGTGTGAAGATATGGGAACTGATGATCGGTTTGGGCTGTCCATACTCTACTTTGGAAAGAGGTATAAGCTCAGGATTTTGTTGATATGACAGCTCTATTTTATGGTAGATATCTGCCATTTTTTTGGAGTCAAACTCTGTTGGAGGTTGGCAGTAGTTTCTATTTACTTGGTCTATCAAGAATCTGCATAGCTGTTCAAGCTGTTTTTCACTCATCTGCCGTTTTTTGAGTGCAAGGTTATCTGAAAGTGGTCGGCGAGCATAATTGAGTCCCCAGATGAGTAGAAAGATCAGAAATGACGTGGCCAAGAGTTCACTAAGATTAAGAAGTCGGCAAGAGAGAAACTCTTTGTAGCTAACTCTACCTTTTGAGATCCATACTATATCTCTGGCAATTACTATTGTTATTAGGGTAGCTGTTAGAGCAACTACAAGCTCTGCTAAAGAGAAGAAGAAAAGTCTATTGAAAAGAGAGAGTGTTTGGATAATGTAAGGATATATAGTACGGCTGTAGTGTATTTCTACAGCGTCAGGACATTTGCTGGCAATCGATTGAATAGTGTAGACCAGCAGAAACAGGCCAAGGGAGACTTTCCAACGCAGTCTCTTGTTTGCTAAAAAGTTTTTCTTAAAAGTTGAAATATGTCTCTTCACACTTCCTCAAAACGCTATTTTCTATAGTTTTCTAGTTTATCAAACAGTAGAGAAAACTATTGCTATATTTTTGTTAAGAGTTATGGAAGTAGAAATTGTAGAGCAGAGGATAGTCTGCTCTACCTTGTGGAATCTTATTCTGCAAGCAATGGTGTAAGCTGTTTATCAAGTTCTTCTTGGGAGATGTAGCCAATGTGCTGTTCTCTTATGTTGCCCTTTTTGTCTATGAATATAGTAGTTGGAAAGACCCCAATCTCTCCGAAATATGATTTCTGGTTACTACCAAAGATCAGAGGGTAGTTGATAGTATTTCCCACACCGCTTTTAGTGAAGTCGTGTATAGCACTCTCTTCATCGTCATATGAAATGCCCAGTATAGTCAGCTTATCATTATACTTCTGCTGTGCTTTTACAAAGGAAGGGATCTCTTTTCGACAAGGTCCACACCAGGTAGCCCAGAAGTTGACAATTACTACTTTGCCTTGCAGAGAGCTAGGCGTATATTTTTTCCCTTTAAGGTCGAGGTAGGTAAAGTCTGGAGCTTTCTGCGTTTTTTTGCTTGCTGCTTTATTTTGTGCTGTTCTCTGGTTGGTTTTTGCTTCTGTACTCATGTCTACAGAAACAGCAACAAAAGAGAGTGCTACAAACAGCAGTAATGAGAAGATTTTTTTCATAGTCTATCCTTTCCATTAAGACCCAATCAGTTTTGGGATGCTCGTGAGAGCAGAAACTCTACAAGAGTCTTAACTCCATAGCCTGTAGGTCCTTTTGCCATATATGGTTTGTTCTCTTCTAGCCAAGCCGTTCCGGCAATATCTAGGTGTGCCCAAGGCTTGTCTGCTACAAACTCTTTAAGGAAGGCTCCGGCTGTGATGCTGCCTGCACCTTTGCTGCCAAGATTCTTAATATCTGCAATGTCACTTTTGATCATTTCGCTATATTCGTCGTCGAGTGGCATTTGCCAAAGTTTCTCTCCAGCTTTCAAGCTTGCTGCTTCTATCTCATCTATCAGTTGCTGATCTGACCCCATTAAAGCTGCTCGCAGTGTGCCAAGTGCTACAACACAAGCACCAGTGAGAGTTGCAAGGTCTATGATGCAGGCTGGATTCTGGCCTACAGCATAGTGAATGGCATCAGCTAGTATCAACCTTCCTTCAGCGTCTGTATCTATGACTTCAATAGTCTTTCCAGAAGATGCTTTTAAAACGTCTCCAGGTTTGTAAGATTTTCCGGAAGGCAGGTTTTCTGATGCAGGGATAATTCCAATAACGTCAATCTCTGGTTTGAGTTTGGCTATGGCAAGCATTGTTCCTGCTACTGTAGCTCCTCCAGACATGTCCATCTTCATCTCCCACATCCCTTCACGAGGTTTGATACAGAGACCACCAGAGTCAAAAGTGATGCCTTTGCCAACGAGTGCTACAGGATTGTTTCCACCTTTGCCATTGTGGCGAAGTACCATAAGCTGTGCCGGTTCGTCAGAGCCACGAGAAACAGCAAGAAGTGCACCCATGCCAAGTTCTTGCATCTGCTCTTCGTCAAGGACTTCATAAGTAAGTCCTACAGATGCAGACATCTCTGCTACACGTTTTGCAAATTCTTTAGGAGTAAGTGTGCTGCCTGGCTCTACACATAAGTCACGTGTAAAGTTAGTTGCTTCGGCAGTTATTGTTGCTCTCTCTATAGATTTTGTAGCAGAGGCTTCATCTATCTGGCCATCAAGCGCAATAGAGAAGGTTTTTAAGTTGAATATATCTTCTTTCTTGTTTTTGTATTTTTCTAGATCATAGATGCCAGTGAGAACAGACTCAACTATTGAGCAAATGGCTGAGGATTTTTCTAATGATTCTGGCCAATCTTCGCAACGAGCTATCAGGGATAATCTAGATATCTTCTTTTTTGCTGCAAACCGTGCAGCAGTTGCAGCAACTTGTCCTAGTGTGTTTGCAGAAAGATCTTTCTTGCTTCCTACTCCAACAAGAATTAGCCTTGAAGCTTTGACAGTTTGTTGCAAATGTATGTAAGCAACTTCGGAGAGTTTACCTTTTATCTCTCCTACTTCTATGGCTGAACCAACAACGCCATTGGTTAATTGGTCAAGCTTTTGTAAGAAACCTTCTTGGACTGTTTCAGCCTTAAAAACAGGAATGACCAATGCGTCACAGTCTATCTCTTCGAGCCTATTTTTTTCTAACTCGATCTTCATTACTTGATTCCTCAAAATTGATATATGGCAAAAAATGGCATTATAACAGAGAAATTACTAACTTCTGCCTTCTACACGCCGGGCTATTGCTTCTGTAAATTCTGTTGTACTTGCAGTTCCACCTAGATCCCTTGTCAGTATTTTTCCTTCTGAGAGTACACTTTCAAGAGCTACATCTATTTTGGCTGCTGCTTGAGTCTCATTTATGTGGTTGAGCATCAGTACAGAAGTTTTGATAAGAGCTGTTGGGTTTGCCCAGTTCTTGCCTGAAATGTCTGGAGCTGAACCATGGACGGCTTCAAAGATTGCTGCTGTTTCACCAATATTTGCACCTGGAACTATTCCAAGCCCTCCTACTAAACCAGCCGCAAGGTCAGATACTATATCGCCATAAAGATTTTCAAGTAGCAGAACATCAAACTGCTCTGGTCGCATAACGAGTTGCATACAGGCATTGTCTACGATCTTTTCATCACTTTGTATATCAGGAAACTGCTTTGCTACTTCCCGAACGCATTCAAGAAAGAGTCCATCAGAGAGTTTCATTATGTTGGCTTTGTGAATGGCAGTTACTCTTTTTCTCGAATGTTTTCTTGCATATTCGAACGCAAAACGTGCAATACGACTACTGGCTTTTTCGGTGATGATCTTAAGACTTTCTACTACACCTGGAACAACCACGTGTTCAAGACCTGCGTAGAGGTCTTCT
>JAEUQL010000308.1 GCA_016789295.1 Blastocatellia bacterium
AAGCCTGCTAGCCTAAACTTTTTACTTCTGGGGCTGTTTTTCTCTATCAGCACAATTTTTTCTTAGACATTGGCACAAAATCCTTCTTAGAAAAATTTCAAAAATGAATCAGTTATTGCTTAGAAAGCTTATATCTAGAGTAGCTTTACGAGCAGAACAAGAGCGTACACATGTTTAAGCACAGCGTCAGTTAGTAGAAGTTCACTCCAAAGATTTGTGCCAGCTAACCAATGCACTATTTTTCAAATATAATGATGATTTGGAAAAGATCGCAAGTGCAACAAGACTTAGAGAAGAGAGGATCACTGAAGCACTTAAATAACGTGAGTTCGAGATAAGAAAAAAGGAATAGAAGCCTTTTGTTGAAAAGTAGATAACAAAAACTTGTCTCATCTCAGCATTCTTTCTCTTTTTTGGCTGCAAGGATTGCAGAATCGATCTCTGCAGAAGCTTTGCGCACACGCTGAGCGACACGGTCAACATTGGTCTGGTGGTCAAAGATAACCATCAACACACTATTATCCTCTACTGCTGAGAAGTAAGCCCCCCAACGCTTCCCTTCTATAGAAGCTGCCGTAAAGTCATGGTTATTGACCAGTTGCACCATAAAGTTGCAGGCAAGAATCTTACCAACAACCAGCGACACTAGTTCAGTGATATCTATATGCCCCATATCACCATAAGAGATAGATTCTCTGCCGGTTCGCTCAATGATGAAGATGTGGCGAGCGTTTGAGTCTTCGAGCAGTTTTTTCATAACAGCCCTCAATTGACTCGACTTGCCCCAACCCATCGGGTGAGGAACGGGCGGCTTGTGGTGCTGAGCAAGAGACTTAAGAAGGTTGTGGTAGAAATCTGAGTCTAGTTTCATAAGTGGCTATCATAACATTAGTCTCTTTTAGCGTGAATTATTAAAAATAACGGTTGGGAGTTGCTGTAGAAATATCTTTCAGGGTTACGTTCAGCAAAATCTCTGTCTGGACGAGGCTCAGAAATTACTAAAAGTTTGAAATGCGCTAGTAAAGGCTGTAAGTAGTCTTGCAATGTGTGATGGTAACACTGCAGAGCATCTTCACTGCTGTCAGGATCAACACTTGACCAAGGTGGGAAGTAACGCCTTCTCTTTGATGAGAAGTACTTCAGATCCCAGCAACGACTATCTCTATAGTCTTGATCTACAGTTGGGAACAACCCTGTGCTTATGGGGTGTAGCAGGCTAAGGATCAGATTACCTGATGGTTTGAGCAGACGGCTACATTCTTGAAAAAAGGCCGCCAAGTCTTCTACATAATGAAGCGCAGTAGTAGAGACTATCAGGTCAAACTCTGCATTTTGAAACGGCAACGGTTTTGTAATGTCGTGTTGTAGGAATGTAGGTGAAAGGCCATCCCGAACAGCCGCCTCTCTAGCTACAGCAAGCATTTCTGCTGAAAGGTCTATAGCAGTCACTCTACTCTTTGTTGCAAGCTTTAACGTATAGTGACCAGTACCACAGCCAAGGTCTAGAACGTTACTAAAGCTTATAGAATCTAGAAGTTGAGTGATAATGGGCAGTTCTATAGACTGGACATAAGAATTAGCTTCTGTAATGAACTGATGATAAGCTTTCGCAGTCTTATCCCAAACAGGAGTGACATTTAGAAGATCATTCTTATAATCCATCCTGAAACTCTGTCTGCTTCTAGAATCAAGCATTTTGTAAGCAAAGACACTAAGCTAAAAAACAGCACGTCCTGGTAGAGAAGTTTTTTGATAAAATATACTCCCCTTGTTAACAGCAACAGATATAGCTTTATTGTAGACAAAAACAGTTTTAAGTCCCAAAGAGACAAAAGTACTAGATTCGCTAACTTCTACTATCTGCTTGCCGCCAGATGGCTCAGTAGAATCTGCTTGGTACTAATTAGACCTTTCTTTTTAACTCAATGCCTTTGCTCTTAAACCAGAAGGAAGATTAGTGTCCCATCTTCTGGTGAGTAGTTTCGGTCTCGTGTATGTCTATCTCGATCAACCCTTGGCGATACAGTGCGTAGCCCGATGAAGTTGAAGCGATAACTGCAGGAATGCCACGCTGTACAAACCACTGTTGCCAAGCGAGAAGATCTCTGTAGTCATCAGACCTTTTACTCTTCACAAAAGTAGAAAAACGGTTAGACTCAACAATAGGAACTTCAGTCATATAAACCCTTCCTTTAAAAAAAGTATATTTATTATTATTTCTGGATTTTGTCCATGAAACTTTCTATGTGTAGAAAGCCCAATATTATTAAAGAAATTTCAAAGAAAGTAAACTAAAAAATTTATTTTTTTATTCATAGCTCAAAGCTTCTACAGGGTCTTGCTTTGCTGCCTTCATTGCTGGGTAGAGTGCACCAAGTAATGAACTAGCAATCCCTATAACAGCAGTTATCAATATCCATTCTATTTCAAACTCTATGCTTTTCAGTGTTGTCAGCTTTACTATTAGCAGTCTTGAAACGACAGCCAGAAAGTATCCAAAGACAACTCCCAAAAACCCAATCAGCAGAGCCTCTTTCTCTATTGCCCATATTATGTATCTCTTTGAAGCTCCAAGGCTCTTCAGTATACCTATTTCGCGAGTTCTTTCCAGTATGGCTGTGTACATAGCAAGCAGAATGACTACTGTACTTATCAGAACTGCTACAATAATGAGCACTTTCAGAAAAAGATCCAGAGCTGGTAGACCTTTAGAGTATAGTTTTGGAAGGTCTCTGACAAGAATTATCTGTGTATCTGGAATTTTTTCAGAAATTAGTCGTGCAATACTCTCTTGTTCGCTGTTTTTTTGGCAGCGAACAAGCAACATAGTGCACATATTTTCAGAAGAGAGCATATTTTGAAGAAAAGAGAGTCGTACTTTGATCCTTGCTCCAACTTGTGGTGAGTAGATACCAGCAAGCTTAAACTTTCTGTCGAAAGCTTTCACGTTGTCGCCAACCCTTAGCTTGTTATTTCGAGCATACTCCTCATCTACTATAACCTCATCATCGCTTTGGGCAGTAGTGCCTGAGATTATATTGATACCGCTAACTTGCTTGTAGGAGTCAAACTCTATGGCCTCAATGACACGAAAACCTATTCCAGTTTCGGTGCTCTGTATAAACTGTCCCAAAGGAGCTACAGAAGCCACACCCGCTATTTCTTGAACCTTTCTTATATTCTCTACTGGCATTGAAAGTGTGTTGGAAGATACTCCAGCACTAAAACTTCCTGCAGGTCTAACCATAATTTCAGCCAGGATGTTGGTTTCGCGTGAATTTCGTTCATTGATCATTCCATGAGCCAGGCCAACAACAATCATTATGAAAAGCGTTCCAATAGATATTCCCAAAGCTGTTGCAACTACTCTCATTGGTCTATGTTTTATATTTGCAATGACCAGACTCTCCATAACTCTTATCTCCAGAAGCATTTTTGCTAGATCGCATTTTGCAGAAAAAACCGAATATTTATACTGATTTTAACAGTTTAAATCTAGCTGCCCTCCTCTTTTGCAAGAACTCTATTGAAAATTGTTAGTTTGTAGCTTTATACTTGGAGCACTTTAGTTCTAGCTTTGAAGCACTTGTAGCCAGTGTCGATGAGAATCGGCCTGGCTTTCTTACTTTTAAGGCTGATCTAAGCTCCCAACTTCCAAACTGTACATCACCAGTTGAGTCCTGCTATGAATGATAAAAGATTGGCTCACCCTAGAAACTTGTATAGAACGATCTATACAAGCTTCTTAAGATGAGCCACAAGACTTTTAGAGTAGGTATCTATAATTTGGGAGGAGGGTGCCAACCTCCTACTAATCTTTTCTACCTCGTTGGTAGAGTAGTGATAAGTATCGGCTTTTAGCACTTACTGAGCAATAAATGGCTCTGTGTACTCTATCTTCACTTCCAAACCTTTCATGCGCTTTGGCAGTTTTGGTGTTACACCTTTTGTCTTATCAACAAAGATAACGATTGCTGGAGATGTGGAGTCTGTCTCTGAAGCACCCACCCCCATTGCAAGTACTGCAGGACGTTTCATTATCTTCTCTACATTATCATTCATTACATCTGTAGCAAAGCTTACAGACTCCGATGGTATTTCTGGTAACAACGAGTCTGCTGCTGAAGTTGATGCACTGCAAGCATTGCCAACAAAGCTAAGTTGACGACCAAGCCTCGATCCTAAACGACTCAAAACCGTGGCGGCTGGATTTGCTAGTGTAGTAGTTGAGTTTCCTGCAAAAAGTAACCCTACTGGCTGACGGCAAGAGTTGTTAGTAACAATCAAAGAACCTGAATCTCCACCAGCAGAAAATGCTCCTGAGTTGGCTTGGATAGCTATAGCATTGCTGAAGTTGATCTGGGTGATAGTTAGATTTTCACAGCTCTGATACTGTACATTGCTTGTGACATTGATTGCAGTGACTCTACCGGTAGTAATACCTGTTGTACGACCGCTTTTAGTCACTGTCAGGCCCACTGATGCAGGTTTTACAACACTGCTGATTGTACCTATGCCAAGAATTGAACCATCGCTTCTCATCGCACCAGGACGTAGTTCTGCTATAGCAGCATCAACTGTGTTGGTGGAAACAGCAGAGAAAGGTATAGCCGTAGTCAGGTCTGCCACGATCTCGGCGTTTTGGCAAGCATTATCGGCAAGACCTGGCTGTGTTACATCTTCGCCTGTAGGAAAGAATGTCGGGCCTGCTGGAAGACCAAAAAGTCTTGCAAGAACGTGGTTGTTACTGAGTATGTATCTTCTAGAACCATCGGTGATGAGCGACCCCAAGGTTCCTGTGCAGCAAGAACCTCCTATGTTTCTGTCTCTAACATTACTTCCAGAAACGCCAAAAAAATCGGAATTGGCTCGATTAGAAACACCATCCACTGTTTGGAATTTTGGTGCAATTATAAGAAAAGCAAATATTAATGAGGCAACTATTAGCTTTACAGGATGTTTGGCAAAAATTTTCTTCATTTTTGATCTCTCCATTAAATTTTCTGTTTAAACAAACAGTATTTTTCTTGAAAATATCTAGAACACAGACTACCTATTTGGCTGCTGTAGAGTGTATCTATTGAGCAGACTAGTAGCATCAGTACGAACTTAGTTCTTACTCCAAAAATAGATTAAAAGTGTTTAAGTTTGACTTTTAAGACTAAAAAAGGC
>JAEUQL010000309.1 GCA_016789295.1 Blastocatellia bacterium
AATGCTGCTGAAAAAGTCGATCATGGAGAGCAAGAAGAGAAGAAGCTACCTCTACGTGTTCTTTGTGCAACTCTTAGCACATTATCAATGGCAGTAGTCTACTATTTTCTTAGCCGCACTTGTAACAGTTTGGGGACAGCACAAGCCGCAATACACGCTAAAGTTTATACACTGTTTCTAACAACGGTGTATATTACAGGTGGGTTAATGACGGTGACAGAAACAAAGGGTTATGCATTTAAATTTGCTCATCCTGACTTTTCTCTCTATCGCCGCCAAAATATCAATAGAGCAATAGTTATAGGTAGTGTTATGGCAATAGCTTACATTATTCCTTCACTGCTGATCTGGAACTATTCTATACAGGCAATGCACACTAACCTATTCCCGGTTCTGCTAATATCTCTTCTTTTACAACCTCCAACAACGTTACTTTGGGCGTTGTTGGCACTACTTCGCTCGCAGGGAATGTTTGGAAGATTACTAGTTATAGAAATAGCGTCTATGATAATTTTTGTTGTGGCTATCAATATAGTTCCTTATACAGATCTAGCCTGGATAGTTTGGCTGATCTTTGCAGGCTACTTTATTATTCGTATTGTCTTGGCTTGGTTGCTGAATTTTATTGGAACTGTCAATACTACCTAACTACCACAGACATAAACATTGATAAAATACTGTTAGGAATCTCAGTTTGGTATCCGTACCAACAGCCAAATATAATACTAAAGATAGGAGTAAAAACCTGCAAAGCATAGTTGAATTTGGTGAGTCTGTTTGAACTCATAGCAAATGGTAGACCAATAGCTCCAGACATCAACAGCATTCCTATAATTGACCCCAGACCAAATATAAGTAGATAAGCAATCCCCAAAATAGGCGATTTTATATCTGTGAGTACAAGAAGTGTGAGTGCTGCTGACCCTGCCAAACCGTGGAGTGTTCCTATGATTATAGGTTTGAGCTTAAAACCTCTAGTTGAAACGTTAGAAGCCTGACTATGACTGTGTTGATGATCGTGATCATGCGTGTGATTGGTTCCAGGAAGGTGCTGATGATCAGAGTTAGCTGATCGCCAGATTCGCATTAAAGCGTTTGTCCCCAAAGCAATTATCATTATTGCAATACCAAATTCCATCCAAGAAGAGATATTTTCTGGAATGTTAATGCGTAAGGAGATTACTATTAAACCAACAACAAAGAGAGAAGCGGTATGTCCAGCTCCCCAGAAAGCACCAACAAATGCTGCCCATTTCAGATTCTTTTCTTGACTCACTATTGTTGATACAGCAACAACGTGATCGGCTTCTGTAGCGTGCTTGAGACCGTACATAAAGCCTACTGCAAGGACTCCTCCTGCACCCAAAGAGGCTAGTGAAGGCTCTTCAAAGAAACCTAGAAACCAGTGCAGAGAGGATAAAAACAGTAGAAGTAAAAATGTCATAAAGAGTCACCCGTTGAAGAACTTTTTTATTTAGGAAAGCAGACAGTATTTTAGTAGGTAAATTGGCCAAAGTACACTTTTTCTAACTGACTTCAGATTTTTCTTGCTTTCTCAATCTTCCTGAAAATTGATAAGTAGTTTATTGAAGCTGCAGGATAGTGAGCAAATAAAGTAAAAAGAATGTCCACAAAGTACAGCTTTACCTTGCAATAACTTCAAGCAGATCTCCGATGATGACTAAGAAGTAGGTGTGCTGCAAGGCTTAATAGGTATCGAACTATGAGTTTGAGAATATTGGTTCATCTGGCGACATTGGGCTTCACACACTATAAGGTTAATTTCACTAATTGCCTAGTTCAGAGGTGAAAAAGCTTTGGTTTAAGAATGTTTGAGGATAAACTTCTTAAAAACTCTTAGTTTTTTCTATATTCTTCGTCTTTCCACCCAAAAATACTTACTTTGAACTCAAATTAACTCTCAACAGATACAGAATTTGTAGCTATGGAAGCATAATTTCTTGATGAAAAAGTAAAAGAACTTGTTGCAGTGACAGAATTTGTAATTGCAGTAACAGAATTTGTAAGTATGGGTATGAAATTCACTCTCTGGATAAGGGTTTGATGGCCATTTCAGACTTTTCCTCAAGTCCTCAAGGCTTTATTCCTTAGCTACTTTCTGTGGTTTTCCTTTCTAGGAGTAGAAAAATCTTTGATTTTTGAAGGTTTTCAAAAATAGATTATGGTTAAAACTTTTTAGTAGTAATATGAAAAAGTTGGTTAGATAAGAAAAGAATTGGGAAAAAGCTTTTGCTATTGAGTCTACAGAAATCGACGATGTTGGATATTTCTCTGTTTACGTTCGACGACTTAGGAACATTTTCGGCTAGTTTAACTGATACAAAGCAAGTAGACATATGGATATTAGATTTTACATTGCTTAAAGAAGAAGAGATGAAGGCTCTACTTTCTACAGAAGAAGTAGCAAGGGCTGCTGCTTTCTATTTTGAGCGAGATAGAAGAAGGTATGCCTGCTGTCGAGGTTTTTTAAGAAAGATCTTATCTATATACATAGGCAAAAAAGCAGAAGAGATAGAGTTTCTCTATGGAGAATATGGAAAGCCTTTTCTGTTAGGTCAACCTGTAGAATTTAACCTTTCACATTCAGGAAATTTCCTGGCTTTTGCTATAACTATTGGTGGGAAAATAGGAGTAGATATTGAACTTTTAAGAGAGATGTCAGATATAGAGTCTATAGTAAAACACTACTTTGCTCCACAAGAGTGTCAGAAATTTCTCTCTTTTTCACTAGAAGAGAGGATGGTAGCTTTTTTTAATTGCTGGACAAGAAAGGAGGCATTCATAAAAGCTACAGGAAAAGGGCTAAGTGAACCGTTAGACGCCTTTACTGTCTCTCTTGAATCTGATGATGCAAGACTAATCTGGGTCAAAGACAGAGAAGACGAACTGAAAGACTGGGAGATGGTTTCCATCAGATTTGATCAATATGTAGTAGCAGTTGCTAGAAAATTTGGACAGTTATAAACTTCTAAAAATTATCTAACAGAATTTATCGATATTTTTCCTTATTGCTCATGAAAAAACTGCTATGAATAGCCTATAATTCAAAAAAGTCTGGGATAAAAAAGTTTCAAGAGGTTTTATGAGTTATAAAAAACTTTTAGTAGTTTTTGTTATATCTCTACTACTTATGCTAGTAGTAACTTTTAATCTTTCAACGAATGCTGAAGTAGAACAGACAGATTTTAATATCAGATTACAGCAGATAGCTTCTGGTCTTAGTAGTCCACTTTATGTAACACACGCAGGTGATGAAAGTGGTAGGCTTTTTATAGTTGAACAGACAGGAAAAGTAAGGATATTCCGCAACGGCACTCTGCTTACTGACCCTTTTCTTGATATTTCCTCTCTCATCAGTTTTGGTGGAGAAAGAGGGCTGCTGAGTGTAGCATTTCACCCGCATTACAGCTCTAACAGAAGATTTTTTGTTAACTACACCCGTGCAGGAGATGGAGCAACCATTATAGCTGAATACAGAGCATCAACTGATAATCCAAACAGAGCAGAGCCAGATGGACGAGTAGTGTTGATGATTCCACAACCTTTCAGCAATCACAATGGTGGTCAGTTACAGTTTGGCAAAGATGGATTTCTTTACATAGGCATGGGTGATGGTGGTGGGGCAGGTGACCCAATTCGTGCCGGCCAAGATATAGAAAATCTACTGGGTAAGATGCTCAGAATAGATATAGATTCAGGTTCCCCCTACTCTTCGCCAAGAGACAATCCATTCTTTGGAGCAACACCCGGCAGGGATGAGATCTTTGCTCTAGGCTTTAGAAATCCATTTAGATTTTCATTTGATAGAAAGACAGGTGAGCTTTACGCTGCTGATGTTGGACAGAACAGGCGTGAAGAGATAGATATTGTAGTTCGTGGTGGCAATTATGGTTGGAATCGTATGGAAGGATCACTCTGCTTTAGCCCAATGTCGAACTGTGACAGGACGGGTTTGACTTTACCGATAGCTGAGTATGGCAGAGACCTTGGCTGTTCTGTATCTGGTGGATACGTCTATCGTGGAAAGTTGTTACCTGAGATAGATGGAGTCTATTTTTTTGGTGACTTTTGTACTGGAAGAATTTTTGGTTTCAAAGACAGAACTTTTCGAGAGATGTTGAAGACAGAACTCAATATCTCGTCATTTGGAGAGGATGAAGACGGGGAAGTATACGTAGTAAACCTTGCAGGAACAGTTAGTAGAATTGTCGCTCCCGCTCCACGCTGTTTGCTGACGTGTCCAGAAGATGTAGAGGTAGCTGATACTGATGGAGATGGTTCTGAAGTGGTCAGTTTTGATCTTCCTAAGAGTTTGGGTGAATGCAACACACTCTCTTTTAGTAGAGCGTCTGGAACTACTTTCCCAGTTGGCACAACGCCAATCACTGTAAACTCATCAACAGGGAATGCTACATGTTCATTTAATGTTATTGTTCGACCTGCGAACTTTTGTAGTTTAACTTGTCCAAAAGATATAGAAGTGATAGATGAAGATGGAAATGGTTCAGAGGTTGTAAACTTTACAGATCCAAAACTGATAGGCAACTGTGGTTCCATTAGCTATAGCACCAGCTCAGGCTCGGTCTTTCCTATTGGAGTTACAAGAGTAGTTGCCAATTCTTCGGTAAATCAAGGCACATGCATTTTCAATGTAACTGTTAGGCCAAAGCCTGATACAACCGCACCAACAGTCCGTATCATTTCCCCAAATGGAGGTGAGAAAGTAAGAAAAGGAGAGGCATTTACTATTAACTGGATCTCTTCCGACAATACTTCACTGAGGGGTCATGATATTCTGCTTTCAATAGATGGTGGTGCGACCTATCCTATAAAAATAGCAGAAGGTTTATCGGGTAGTTCTCAATCATTCGTCTTTACAGTTCCTAATGATCAAGAGAAGACAAAAGCTGCAAAAGTGAGAGTTATAGCAATTGATGGCTCAGGTAATCGAGGCCAGGACGACAGCGACACAAGTTTCAGAATCAGAAAGAGGAATTAAAATTGTCAAGAGACTTCAAAAAGAAGTCTCTTACTTCTACTGTCCTTTACTACTGCTCGGTTCTGATCAGATAGTAGTTTTTCTTACCACGCCTAACAACCAAATATCTTCCAAATAGTAAGTAGTTTTCGTTCAATCTTTCTTTTACAT
>JAEUQL010000030.1 GCA_016789295.1 Blastocatellia bacterium
CGGGGTTTTGGGTTCTTCAGCACCTGGTTCTTTAACTTCTCTGCTCTCACCACCTGATGCTTCAATCATCAATCCATTCTCTGAATTTGTGCTATGCCTGAGAACAAAGTCTAGTTCAAGGTCACTAAACTTGACGCCATTTGTTACAGCCGCAAATTCTGGCTTCCAACCACTTTCAGAAACTTGAGCAGAAGGTGAATGGCCATTTGTAGGCTTTTCAAAACTACTCTGCTTGCCTTCTGACCAATTTTGACCAGAAGTAGCTTGGCTTGAAGGCTGAAGTTGTTCTTGACTTAAGTCGGTAATTACAGAACTCGAACGAGGTGGAGGTAAAGCCTGACCACAACCGCGACAGAACTTTTTACCTCCTCGATTTTCGGCTCCGCAAAAAGGGCAGAACATCTTGTTTCCCCTCCAAAAGCTTCTTTCTGCCACTCAACCTACTAGCCAAAACCTTGCTTGAAGTTACTTCACCAGAGTTTTCGATTGAAAGGCACTATATTTATATGATATTGGGAAAAAATCTTAACACTCGAATGTGAAAAGTTTCAAGCAAACATCAACCTGAAAGAGCGTTTAGGTCTATCAAGTAGCTCAAGGTGTAATATACTTAACAGCTTAAACTCCAAAATAGAGGACACAAGATGCACTTAGACGAAGCAAGGAGAACTTACACTGGAGAGAGTACTGAACTTGTCTGTGAATGTCTTAGAGTAGAAAGGGCTGAAATAGAAGAGGTTGTAGAAAGAGAGGATATATCTACTGTAGAACAAGTTACATCTACCTGCTCAGCCGGTGGGGGTTGTGGTTCGTGTCACGAAGAGATTGCACGTTTGATACTTTCAAAGAAGTTTTCTGAAACCCTTGACTTTGAACAAGCATACAATTGCACAACAGATAAAAATCTTGAAATAGAAAATTTGTCTTACGAAATCCTCGAAAAGGTTATAAATCCAAAGTTATCTCTTCTAAACGTTAAAGCCGAGATTATAGAAATTGCTGAAGAAGTTGTAATTAACTTACAAGGAGCTGATGGTGACCTCAAATATACACTTGCTTTCTGGATAGAAGCAGAGTTCTACCGTAAGTTTCAAGACAGAATCTCTCTACTGATCGACTAGATCTAGTTCTACTGACGAACAGGTCTTCTCTTGTGAAACACCTTTTTTGAGGTTAGTTTTCAAATATCGAACTATTTTGGGAGCTATTAGCTGAAGTTTTATTACTGGTCTAGTGGCTTTCGCAGCTACTTCTTCATGGCAGTAGCTATCAGCGATAACTAAGTCTGCTGTACGAGCAATCCGCTTCCATTGCTTTGTATCACTAAACAATGATGGGCTAACAAGCAGATCTTCTCCTCTAAGAGAAGCTATCATCACTTGTGCATACTCTAAAACAGTAGAACCAACAGAGATAAGTCCTACAATAGCACCAACAGGCAACTCTTTAAGCAGTTGAGACTCTTCTTCTCTAGAATGCAGATTTATAGTCACAATTGGGATTTCAGATGATATAAGCTTTTTTATTTTTGGAACGTGGTAAGCAGTTGCGATAACTAATGCACCTTCTGCTAGAGATGGGGTTCTCTTTAACTGCTCTATTGTAGCAGCATTAACCTGACAGGCCATCTGTTGGCTAAGTTCGTGAATAAGTATCTGTTGAAAATCATATGCTGGCTCGACTACTAGGAGGTGATCGGGAGGTTGCAGAGCCATCCAACTGCTTACAGAGCTACGGATAGCTTGGAGTGAGTAGCCCTTTTTTTCGAGCCAGTTCTAAAAAATCCCTAATAATTTCGTCAAGTTCAGAGCTTTCCTCATTCTTTTCTCTACTCTGCCCAACATAGACACCACTGCCACGCTTTACCTCAACACGCTTCTCTGCTGCAAGTTCACTGTATGCTGCACTGACTGTGTTGTGGTGTATGTCCAGCCTACGAGCCAAAGATCTAACAGATGGAAGTTTATCTCCAGGCTTTAGAACACCATTGAGTATATGAAGAGACAACTGTGTAACCAACTGGGAATGAAGAGATACAGAACTTTTGCGAGAGATTGTCACCTGTACAAATTTTGTGTTATGGCTCATTAAAAACTCTCTATAACAGGCTGCTTGGTTTTACGAGCTTTTTCAAACTGTTGATCTGGTCAACGTCACCTATAACTATCAATACATCCCCAGTCTGTAGTCCTGTTTCAGGTGGTGGGTTATAGACATAACCCAAACCTTTCTTCATAGCAATGATTAACAGCCCTGTTTTGGTGAAGATCTTAGAGCTTGCTATTGTCTTACCATCCATGTCAGTTTCTGGAGGAAGTTCAACCTCTTCTATTCTCAAAGTAGCATTCTGTTGTCTGATCATCAGGTCTAGGAAGCTGACTACGGCTGGTCTTATCATCAAAGAGGCCATGCGTAGCCCACCTATGATGTTTGGTGAAACCACATTGTTAGCTCCAGCCGTGATCAATTTTCTCTCTGACGCTGGCTCAATCACTCTGGAAACTATGCGCAACTCCTCATTTAGAGATCGCGCTGTCAGAACAACAAAAAGATTGTCTTTGTCGCTGTTGAGAGTGCTTATAAGACCTCGTGCACACTCTATACCTGCAGCAGTTAACACTGCATCTTTGGTTGCATCACCTACAATATAACAGAAGTCGTCATTATAGGTCTGTTGTATATCTATAATGTTATCTTTGTTTAGGTCTATCAGAACGAATGGCTGTTTGGTCTTGACAAACTCACTTACAACACAGCGTCCAGTCTCTCCACCTCCGCAGATTATGTAATGCTCAGACAGTTGCTTTATTCTCTTTTCCATCCTTCTCTGCCTGACTAACCTCCCAAACTGACCTTCAACAATGAAACTTGCGGAGATACCAAGGCCATAACCCATGATCCCAAGCCCAGACAGTATGAGAAATATTGTAAAGACTCTTCCTTGGTTTGAAAGTGGCCGAGTCTCTCCATAACCGATAGTAGCAAGAGTTATAACCGTCATATAGATTGCATCTAGAAACGGCCACCCTTCTATTACACGATAACCAACTACCCCCATGAAAAAGATAGCTATTACTGTAAAAGTAACAGTAATGAGCCTCTTTTCATAAAATTGTTCTTCTGTCATTGCAGTAGAAAGAACTTATTAAAAAGTTGTTAGTTGACTAAGTTTCGAAAAACAAAGAAACGACCATAGACTTTGCCTTTCGCATCGGTTACAGGAGCACTATAACGCTTTGTTTTGAAAGGGCTACGACCATTGGCTTGCAACACTCTGATCTCATCATCAGCAACCATCTCTGGACTGCTAATGAGTTCGGTAAACCGTTGTACTTGGCGTTCTGGATTTTCATACATATGCTGGATTTTGCGTAAAAGTGCACGATAGCCAAAGCCGATTATCTGCTCTTTTTGAACCTTGTGAAATCTTTCAAATGTGCCATTTACAGCCGTGACCCAGCCTGCTGGATCCAGTATCAAAATTCCATCACTGCTTGCATCAACTATTGTTTGAAAGATTATCTGTCGAGTCTCCTCAACCTCTTCCATTTCAAGCTGTAATTGAACACTGGCGGCTTCGTTATAAGCACTCTCATAACGTAGTTTCTCAAGCAGTTTTGCCCGTTCTACGTGCGGCTTTATTCTAAGTATCAACTCACGCTCGTCTATTGGTAGAGTTAGGTATTCACTTGCTCCTTTGCTAAGTCCCTCAATGACCTGCTCTTTGTCTTTGCGACTACCCGATATCAATACCATTGGAATATTTTTGAACCGCTCGCTTGCTTTAAGAGCTTGACAGAGATCTATACCATTGATTTTGTCCAGCTCAACACTAGCAACTATTAACCGTGGGTGTTCAGTGATAGTCTTTGCAAAACCTTCTTCACCATCTTTGGCTACTACTAGCTCATAATATGGGGAGAGAGTATATTGAAGTGATTCGAGCATATCTGTGTTGGAAACTACCACCAATATCCGCTCTTTGGCCTCGGTTGGAACAGGAGGTTTCTCTGTGTCTTTGGAGATCACAATAGGTGGGAAAGGCGTATCAACCTTCTCTACCTTGAAATCGGCTGTCACTTCCACTTCAGCTTCTACTTGAGAAACAGTCGAAGATGTGGTGACTGAAGAGTAAGAACTTACATCAAAATCCACGTCATCTGGATCTATACTCACTCCATACTCAAGAACTCCAAGTATGACAGTGATATTGTCTTTTCCGCCGTGAAGGTTGGCCATATCCACTAAACCTCTACAACCAGACTCAATGTCTGGAGCGGCCAGGATGAGTTCCTGAAGCATCTCGTTGGTGAGCATGCCAGAAAGCCCATCGCTGCAGAGCATTATGTAGTCTCCATCGTAAAGGTCTATAGTTGAGGTTACCGGGTAGACGGTTGGTTCACCTCCTATCGACTGGAGAATCACGTGTCTGTAAGGGTGCGTCTCTGCCTCTTCTGGTTTGATTATTCCAGAATCGATAAGTGTCTGCACCATAGACTGGTCTTTAGTCAACTGAAAGATAGTCTCATTGCGCACTACATAGGCTCTTGAGTCTCCTATCTGAACTATGTGCGCCTTGTTCCTTTCTATCAGCATCGCTGTAAGCGTTGCTCCCATCCCTTGCTCATCTGGATTGCGCTGAGACCTAGACCAGACAGCCCAGTTGGCCTTCTTTGCAATTTCTGCCAGTAGTTCACAGCCAAGTTGGCGTGGCTCGCGGCTAAGCAGCTCGTTGTGGAAAGTGTCCACAACGAGCTGGCTGGCTACCTCTCCAGCGTTGCGCCCCCCCATCCCATCACTCACAAGAAGGATGGTTCCTTTGTCACTCACAGGAAACTGTGCAACTTTTCCTGAATCACAGACAGTCTTCACTGCAAGGTCAGCTATGAAGAAATTGTCCTCATTATTATCACGAACACGACCAATGTCCGACATGCCAGCAAGCTGAATGAGATCTATCATTGCTGAACCGTGCGATTTGGGCTTATCCCATCTGTTCATAGATTATTTGAAGAGTTGATGACTCTTTTGTAACTCTCCTGTGAGAGCTTGCATAAAGAAAACAGCTATGTAAGCTCTAAAATCTAGAAGAGTAGGCCAAAAGGTCTCTACTGCGAAATTTATCCTAGTAGTGTATAGTCGCTGCGACTTGCAAATGGCAATATTTTTACCACAAAAAAGGTCTTTGTGCTTACAAAAATTGAAAATTGGCTGATAATGAGGTTCAATTATCTTTACGGAAACGTTGCTGGAGACACTAAAACATAAGAGTTGCATAAGCAATCTTAACGTTTAAAGCTATTAAATTTAGTGGTATGGTTTCTACCAATTTACGATATTTCGATTTTATTACTTCAACTAAGGAGCTTTCTCAAGTTACCCAAAATCTCTTCTAAATAACGCCTGCTCAGTCTAAACGTACTACTCTGCTTCTGCAGGCTACTTACTGGATCTGGGGTTCAAAGTCTGCATACAGCAAGAGAAGGTAATAATAGAAGAGTTTAAGAACAGAACTGCTGAAGCATAGAAGTAGGCTGTTGTCTAATAGATGGTTTATGAGAAAATAGACTCCTTGTAAAATTGGCTGAGAGCATAAAAATGACCCAACCTGACGGCTTTTCGAAAAAGTTACCGGAGGCGGCATGCAGAAAAGCGACACGATGATTGGTCGTCTTATTGATGGCAAGTACGAATTAGAGTACACAATGAGTGCTGGTGGAGTAGCAACCATATACTCTGCTCTGCGCCGACAGATAGGCGATAAAGTCGTTGTCAAAGTACTAAAGTTGGACGAAAAACTTGACCCTGTTGAACTTAAAAGATTCCGTCTAGAAGCTTCTGCCGCCGCTTCCATAAAACACCCAAATATAGTCTCCATATATGACTTTGGCCTACTTGAAGATATAGCCTACATTGTTATGGAGAAGCTCGAAGGTCACGATCTCGCCAGAGAGATACGCTCTTGGGGTATCATTCCTCTTGAGCGTGCACTGCGCATCTTTAAGCAGGTCTGCTCGGCTGCAACTGCAGCACACAAACAAGGTCTTGTTCATCGCGACTTTAAACCGGCCAACATCATCTTTCAAAAACCCGATGGGGAAGATGACCTGATAAAAGTTGTCGATTTTGGCATAGTCAAACCAATGAAAGAACGCCTTGAGAAACTAACTGCAGTAGATGCAGCAATTGGTACTCCAGAGTACATGTCTCCTGAACAGTGTCTCGGACAGAAACTTGACGAAAGAACCGATATATACTCGCTAGGTATAGTACTCTATGAAATGCTTACTGGAGACGTACCGTACTCTAACGCTGTCCCTTCTGCAATTATGGTGCAGCACGCTATTGGAACTCCACCTCCAATGTCATTGAAAAACCCCTACATTCCACCAGAAGTAGAAGCTGTCGTGATGAAAGCTTTGAGCAAAGAACTAGAAGGTAGATTTAAGACTGTTTTGGAGTTTTCAGTTGAGTTTGAGTTAGCCTGTCGGAGTGCTTCCCTTTCCAGAAAAAGCTTAGATCAGTCAAGTAGGAGCGCAGAATCTCAACTTTTCCTTTCAGGACTAGTAGAGAACTTTGACAACTGGACACCACTACCAAACTACCAGCCCTCTCTTTTGAGTAGCAGTTTAGTAGATACAACTGTAGCAGCAGAAGCTGCATATCCTGCTAGAAACAATACATCTCGTTTCTCTTTTGAGCGTTTTGTAGGCAGAGATGATGAGATGAAAAAGCTCATGGAACGCTTTGAACAAGTCAAGGAAGGCAATAGCAAGGCTGTATTCATTATTGGAGATCCAGGCATTGGTAAAACAGAGCTGGTTGTACAGTTTCAGAAAAACAGTTCTGACATTCCTAGATTCTTTCTGGTTGGTAAATTCTATGAATATGTAACTGACCGTCCCTACAGACCATACTTTGATGCAGTCAGCAGTTTCCGATCTAATCTCCCTTCTAGCTCTCTAGAACAGTCTGTCAAAGACCCTCTTCTTAAAGAGAAAGTGGTTAAACAGCTCAGCGACATAGAATCGTTACTTCACATATCTTCCAGAAACAACGAAGCTGTTGAGCAGAGTACCAAGTATCAAACTTTTGAACTTCTTGCAGGACTTTTCAAGACAATATCTTCAGTTGCTCCCCTAGTGCTTTTTCTGGACGATCTGCAATGGGCAGATTCTCTCAGTTTAGAATTCTTGGCCTACTTACTTAGAAACTGTGACAAAGAAAACATCTTAGTTTTAGCTACTGTAAGAAGTCAGGATCTACACGATGAGCAGAAATCTATCAGAACATGGTTTCGTAGAATCCATAGATACCCAACTTTTGACCAGATAAAACTCTCCGCACTCTCCAATGACGAGTCAAAATCTTTAATAGACTCTGTCTTTGGTAATATGAAGACATCTGAAAGCACGATCAAGAAACTGCTTAGTGCAAGCGGTGGAAATCCTTTCTATTTATGCGAGATCATCCGCCATTTGATCCAGGATCAGAAAATCTTCTGGAATGGAGAAAGTTGGCAGTGCAGCGAGTTAGAAGATATAGAACTGCCTGGTTCTATCGTTGAGCTTGTCGATCTCCACCTTAGAAGACTCAGCGATGACACACTAGATGTTTTCACAAGGGCAGCAGTAATAGGTGAAAAGTTTTCACTGACACTTCTTAGAATGATTAGTGAAGTCTCAAAAGACGATCTGATGGACATAGTAGATATAGGTCTCAAAGAGTCTATTATCAAAGAGTCGATTGCTACTTATTCTGAAGACGACTATTTCATCTTTTCTCACAGTACTTTGAGAAGAGCATTATATGAACGACTGTCAAGCTACCGTCGCCGTAGGTTGCATAATCAGATAGGCGAAAGGCTTGAGTCAAAGAATATAGACAATCTAGAAGAACTTGCTGGAGAACTTGCTTACCACTTCCACCAAGGAACAAACTATAAAAAAGCCCTACGTCACAGTGTTGTTGCTGGAGAGGCTGCATTGAATGTATTTGCTATCGAAGATGCTTACAGATACTACTTTATAGCTGGTGAATGTTTGAGCAGGATGGAAGAATTAAATTCTGACATTCCTTATGAACTTGACTGGCTCTGTAGGATGCACCTCTCTTATGGCCAAGTTTTGATGTACCTTGGAAAGAATGAACTTGCTTTAAGCCAGCTCGAAATAGGATTGCAGCTCAGCTATGCAGCAGAAGTAAGCAGCTTACAGAAACGTCTACTACGAGCACTGGGTGAGCTGTCTTGGAGTTGCAGCGAGTACAAAGAAGCTATCAATTACTGCAATCAAGCACTCCAAATCAATGGTGAAGTCGATCAGGCTGAAGAATGTCAAATCTTTAGTGTTCTGGGAAACATCTACTTCAGCCAAGGACTGGTTGACCAAGCTCTAGACTACTACTCAAAGAGTTTAGAAAAAGCTCGTGAAACTGGCGAAAAGACCAGTGAAGCTAGAGCACTACGTCACATGGCTCTGATCCTTGGCTGGCACGGTGAGTCACAGAAAGCTTTAGAGTACCTAGAAGAAGCCCTCAAGCTTTCTAATTCTGTTGGTGATAGAGAAAATGAACGCCAAAGTATGCTACTAAAAGGAAACATATATTACCAACGACGCCAGTTTGCAGAAGCTACAGAGAACTATAAACGCTCTCTTGCTGTAGCCAAAGCTATTGGTCGCAGACGCGGGGAATGTAGGATTTCAGTAAACCTTGGAGAGATATGCCGTCAAGTTGGCGATCTAGAATCAGCCAAGAAGTACTTTGACGAAGCACTCACAATAGCTATGGAGATACAGGACAGAGAGATAGAAGGCCATACACTCTCAAATTTGGGACTTGTTTATCAAGACCTTGGCGATTTTAGCCTAGCACTCGATTTCTTTGAACGAGCTATATCTATCTTTCAAGAAACCAATTACAGAAGCAATGTAGAAGTAGAAGCTTTCACTGGTATTGCCAATATTTTGTGGCGACAAGGTAGAGCAGACAAAGCCAAGGACTATTTTGCAAAAGCAGTCGAAAGTGCTAAGTCTTTGAGCTTGTCACATCTGGTAATAAGCTGCTTACGTTCTTTGGCTACTTGTGAGCTTAGTCTAGGAAATTCCACACAAGCTAGTGTATACTTGGAGCAAGTTATCAGTGAGATAGAAAATGTAACCTCTAGCCAAATTTCCGAACAGGAAAGTGCACAGTACAAGCAGATTAAATCAGAAGTAGAAAGTGAGTTGGCAGATTTGGGGTTCTAAGTTGCTTAGCTGCTTAGAAATTCCCCTATTATCCGAAATTTACTCTTACTGGTACGATGGTTGCTCTGGTTTGTAGTTCTGAACTCCAGTGGAAGCTTTCTGTTTACCACTATATTCAGCCCTAAAGTCTATTCTGTTTTTTTAACTCCAATGGAGACCCGGAGGTTATAATGAGAAATAGAACTCTACTACTTACCTTAACTGTTCTATTCACATTAGCTTTTCTCTCTTTCTCTCACCCTTGCTCAACACTCTACTTAAAGGTTAAAGCTGATGAACGTATACGACAGTCAGACAAAATATCTCCTGTCCTGAAATATGTGCAGAATGAGAAGGTGTCTGTAATAATTTCAACCAAAACTACCCCCTCACCAGAATTAATGGAAAAAATTACACGGTCAGGTGGTAAAATTAGCATACCAAAACCTGATTCTACTGTTTTTTCTGCAGATATACCTACTAATCAACTCGGTATTTTAGAACAGAGTAATGAAGTTTTTAGTGTCACACCAAACCGCACTATCTTCTCCTCTCTGGATCTGACCAGATCAGTTACAGGGGCAGATGTTGCTCAAAATAACTTTGGTCTTACTGGAGAAGGTGTTGGTGTAGCTATAATAGACAGCGGCATTAACGACGACCATGAAGATTTTGTTTCATCTAATGGACAAAGGAGAGTCGTCTACTCAGAAAATTTTGTCGTAGGCGAAGCAACAACTAAAGACCTGTATGGGCATGGCACTCACGTAGCAGGAATTGTCGCTGGAGATGGCTCTGCTTCCACCAAAGCATCGAGTTACCGGTCAATGAAAGGTATTGCCCCAAAAGCAAACTTGATCAACCTTAGAGTTCTCAATTCTAGAGGGATGGGAAGTGAAAACACTGTAATAGCAGCTATAGATAGAGCTATTGCTATCAGAAATACATACAATATCAGAGTAATAAACTTATCTCTTGGTACCGCTGTTCTTGGTTCTTATATAAATGACCCTCTTTGCCAAGCAGTTGAGAGGGCCTGGAATGCAGGAATTGTCGTAGTTACTTCTGCAGGAAACCATGGAAGAAATCCAAACAATGGATATGGGCTTATAAACTCTCCAGGAAATTCACCTTTTGTCATCACTGTAGGAGCCACAAACTCAAACGGAACAGTCTCATTATCGGACGACTTAATAGCAAGTTACAGCTCGCGTGGTCCAACACTTTTTGACCATGTAGTAAAACCAGATATTGTTGCTCCTGGAAACAAGATAAAGTCTGTGATGGCTGAAAATTCTACTATAGCATTAGATCCTTTCTTTACTGATCACATAGTTGATCCTTCTTACTACCTTACCTCAGTAACAGAGAAAAGGTATGACTACATTACTTTAAGCGGCACATCCATGGCAACTCCCACAGTTAGTGGGGCAATTGCTCTGATGCTTCAAGCCCAACCTTCTCTAAACAACCATACTGTCAAGCTACGCCTGATGGCTTCTTCAAAGAAGAATTTTGTATTCACATATGACATCTTCACTGTAGGTTCAGGACTACTCGATATTGCTGCTGCACTTAACAGATCGGGCTTTGCAACAAGCAGCCGTTCTCCAAGAGTTATTAAAACAGCAACAAACGTTCAGATAGTCTATGATGGAGGATGGGAAGATCAAGGAAGCTGGGCCACAGGCATTGTCTGGGGTGATGGTGCAATTGCTTCAAACGGTATAGTCTGGGGTGATGGCATTGTTTGGGGTGATGGTATAGTCTGGGGCGATGGTATCGTTTGGGGTGATGGTATAGTCTGGGGTGACACAGTAGAGGCAACCGGACTGTTTAACCAAGGCAGTAGAAATGATACATCTGCAGGAGACTAAAAGTTAAGACGCTGCAAGAAAACTTGCAGCGTCTTCATAAACTTTCAGAAACCTTTACTGTATCAACAATTCCTATTATCGCTGCATCTACAGGGCAATCTTTGAGTCCGTGAGCCAGACGCGCCGAACTTCCTTGCACCACTAATACAGTCTCACGAAAACCAGCTCCAACAGTATCAATAGCCACCAAATAGCCCGATTCATCATTACCTTTGACATCTACAGGGCGTACAATGAGAAGCTTTTTGCCTTCAAGACGCTGGTCTTTACGTGTGGCAACTACAGTTCCAATTGTGCGGGCAAGAATCATCTACTTTTTGGCTCGGCCTTCAAAAGAGACTGGTAGGCTCTCGTTCACGCTCATATGTGGGCGTGGGATGACGTGTACACTCACTAACTCCCCTACTCTACGGGCAGCAGCAGCACCAGCATCAGTTGCAGCTTTGACAGCAGCTACATCACCGCGAACAATCGCAGTGACTAGCCCTGCACCTATCTTCTCATACCCTACAAAGCTCACGTTTGCAGCTTTGACCATCGCATCTGCAGCTTCTACCATTGCCACTAGTCCTTTTGTTTCTATCATTCCGAGGGCTTCCATACAGTTTTGAAAACTCCTTTGGTTATCAGAATTTAACTATTTAGCTGCAAGAACAAGCTGTGAAGCTCTCTTGACAAGTTCCACCAACTCACTCTTTTTGAGGCTTATAACCTCTTCATTTTCTCTGTCATTCTCTGTCAAGTGAGTATTCATAAAGCCACACACTTGACACCTCTTATCACTCGACATGTAGCCAGATTTTTCCCGTAAATCTATCAACTTATCTATATTCTCTCTGCTGAGTTCCCTTTCCCCACCAAGTAGCCTTGCTACAAGACTTATTCTGGCTACGTGTTCAAGGGTTTCCATTCTTCCATGGGCAGTTTCAAGATCTGAGCCATAGGCAACTGCACCATGGTTTGCCATCAGCAGTGCATCGTGATACTTGACAAGCGGTCTCATAGCATCAGTCAGTTCATTTGTAGAAGGTGTTCCGTATGCTGCTAATGGTATACAACCAAGGGTTAGCACAACTTCAGAAACCAGTGCTTTATCTAGTGCTTGTCCTGCTGCAGCATATCCTGTTCCACAAGGAGGATGCGCATGAACCACTGCACGAACGTCGTGGCGCTCTTCATAGATGAGTAGGTGCATAGGTAGCTCAGAAGAAGCATCTCTGTCACCTTCAAGCTTCTGCTTACCATCTAGCGAGACTTTGACGATCATATCTGGAGTAAGAAATCCTTTGCACACTGACCTTGGTGTAGTCAGTATAGAGTCATCCAGCCGAACACTTATATTTCCATCACCAGCAGCTATAAAACCACGGTTGTAAAGGTGGCGGCCTATCTCTACTATCTGTAACTTCAAATCTTTTTCAGATTTCATACTCTTTGTGGATTTACAATTTTTGAAAGTTGCTATTATACCTTGCTAACTGTCAGCAGCAAAGCTGTTCAAGAGCTTCGCTCCTGCTCTTTGCAAATTACCACCAAATTCTTTTCTTCTTCGTCTGCTTTAACACCTCTGTTGTTGGGTCTGATACCACTGTTTATTAGGGCATGTGAAAGGCTGTGAAAAGAGATGGTTAAATCTACTATCTTTACTGTTACGTCTTCTGGAACCTGCAATTGAACTGGAGCAAAGCTGAGTACCCCTTTTATACCTGCCGCAACTACTTGATCAAGTACAAGCTGAATAACAGAAGCTGGAACTGCAAGAACAATTATGTCTATAAATTTCTCTTTAATAATATCCTTAAGGTTCTTTACATCATATATCTCTATTCCCAGCTTTGTCTTTCTACCTATCTTTTCTTGGTCATTATCAAAAAGTGCTACAGCCTTAAAATTACTTCCTGTGAATCCTTCATAGTCAGCAAGAGCAATACCCATATTTCCAGCCCCTATTATTCCTATGTTGTGGCTCACTTCTAGTCCTAGAATTGCTCTTAGGCAGTCTCGCAGTTTGACAACAGCATAACCTACACCTCTCACACCAAACTCACCAAACTGTGTAAGGTCTTTCCTTATTTGTGCAGAGTTGAGATTAAATCTTGTTGCAAGATCTTGTGAAGAGATAGTCTCCACTCCTTCTTTAGAGAGTAGCTCAAGACAACGAAGATATATAGATAACCTATCTATAGTAAGCTCTGAAATTTTTTCTACTTTCATTCTTCTACATCATATATCAGATACACCAGCAAAGTTTAGCGGATCTTAGTAAGTGGACATGTGAAAAAAGATCCTAAAAACGCAAAGCCACAAAAGGTATCGCCTTTTGTGACCTTGCCATAAAGAGTAGGAAATACTATTTTAGCCAGCCAAAAAGTCCTTCCCAAGTTGTCTGTCTGTTAACGTCTGCAATAGACTCAGTCAAAGGTATATGCTTTGGACAAGCTCTCACACAGTTCTGTGCATTTCCACAGTCTTGTACACCACCTTCTTCCATCATCGCTTCAAGACGTTCTTTCTTGTGCATAGCACCTGTTGGATGCATGTTCATAAGACGAACCTGATTGATAACAGAAGGACCAACAAAGAGAGTTTTTGGATTGTACTGTGGACAAACTTCCATACACACACCACAGGACATACAGGTTGAAAGCTTATATCTTAATTCTTGAGTCTCTGCATCAAGACGTGGGCCAGGTCCCAAGTTGTGTGTGCCATCAACTGGAACCCAAGCTTTGGCTTTCTTCAAGTCGCTGAAAAGGCGACTACGGTCAACTTTCAAGTCCCTGATCAAAGGAAATTTCGTCATTGGCTCAATGACAATTGGGTGATCTATCTTGTCAACGAGAGTGCTACAAGCTTGGCGAGCCTGGTCGTTTATAACCATCGAACAAGCACCGCAAACGTGCTCAAGACAACTAGATTCCCATACAACAGGCGTAGTCTGCTTTCCATCTTTGGTTATAGGTCTTTTGCGGATCTCCATCAGGCAGATTATTATGTTCATGTTCGGTCTATATGGGATCTCAAACTCTTCCCAGTAAGATTTGGAACTTGGATCTTCCTGTCGCTTTACCTTAATAGTCAAACTCTTTTCTGCCATTAAATGATCCTCCTTAGTTGTACTTGCGTGCTCTCGGCTGAACCAGTGAAGTGTCTACATCGAGATAACTCAACTCTGGCCCTTCTGGAGTGTAGGTAGCTATTGTGGTCTTTAGCCAATTTGTATCATCACGTTCTGGAAACTCTGGCTTGTAGTGTGCTCCACGGCTCTCGTTACGCAATAGTGCACCAAGTGTCACTACACGAGCAAGCTCCAGCATGTTCTTGAGGTGTCGTGCATGTGGTAGAGATTGAGTAGCCCAGAAGTTCGACTCATTTATGTCTATATCTTCATATCTTTCTAAGAGTTCTCGTAGCTTGTTGTCTGTTTCTTGAAGCCTATTATTGTAACGAATCACAGTTACATTTTCTGTCATCCACTTACCCATTTCTTCGTGAATCTCTTGTGGATTCTGCTTTCCACGTTTGGACATAAGCTTTCTGTTGATCTCTTCTTCGCGCTTGCGTTCAGATTCAAAAAGAGGGTCTGAATCATCCAAATGTCTGTCAAGACCTTTCGAATAGTTTACTGCCTCTGGGCCAGCAACTATCCCACCATATATGCAGGAAACAAGGCTGTTGGCTCCAAGCCTGTTGGCTCCGTGAATTGAGAAATCACATTCCCCAGCAGCATATATTCCATCTACATTTGTCATCTGCTTCATGTCAACCCAGATGCCACCCATCGTGTAGTGCATTCCTGGAAAGACTCGCATAGGTGTTTTGCGTGGATCATCACCAACAAACATTTCATAGATCTCTAGTATGCCACCAAGTTTTCGGTCGAGTTCTTCAGCAGACTTGTGAGTAAGATCCAGATAGACCTGCATCTTTGTATCTACTCCATAACCATCTAGACAGACTTGAAAGATCTCTCTGGTTGCAACGTCACGAGGAACCAAATTCCCGTATTTTGGATACTTCTCTTCAAGGAAATACCAGCGTTCTTTCTCTGGGATATCGCTTGGGTGGCGTTTGTCCCCTTTGATTTTTGGAACCCACACACGCCCACCCTCTCCACGTGCTGATTCTGACATCAGACGTAACTTGTCTTCACCTGGTAT
>JAEUQL010000310.1 GCA_016789295.1 Blastocatellia bacterium
CTCAGAAAATGTTGCTCTGCTGCCTGAAAACTTACAAAAACGTCTTCCTCTAATGATTGAAGAGGATTGGCTCTCTTCTTATAAACAAATAGATGCTATTGATAGAACTTTTCAGAGGGTTTCAAGAAGGTTTAGTCGTGAAAATAGTCTTGCGACAGCAGTTGAAGAGTTGACCAGAAACTACACCCAATTTGAAGCAGATTTCCAAAGCTTCTTTCCAGAATTGATAGAGTTTGTATCATCAACCAGAGACTTGTTATAGGGATAGAATGAGTAAAAGAGAGAAGAAAAAAATAGAGAGTCCTTTTTTTAATATCTATAAAAAAGAACTGCTGTTAGCAGCTTTTTTAGTTCTAGTAAATGTTGCTGTTTTTGGACAAGTTGCTGGCTTTCCTTTCATAAACTTTGACGATAATGGCTACATCTTTGCAAATAGCTCTATTAAAGACGGTTTAAGCGCAAAGTCTATCTCTTATGCTTTTACTTCTGGCGAGATGGGGCACTGGCATCCAGTCACTTGGCTCTCTTTACTACTGGACTATCAGCTTTTTGGACTAAATCCAGCAGCTTTTCACTTGGTGAATCTTCTGTTTCATATCTTCAACACTTTATTGGTCTTTGCAGTCTTTAGGTATACAACAGAGAAGTTTTGGCATAGTGGCCTGGTTGCACTAATTTTTGCTATACACCCAACACACGTTGAGCCGGTTGTCTGGATATCGAGTAGAAAAGATATGCTTGCAACTTTTTGGGGACTTCTTTCGCTGCTTGCTTATGTGAAATATGTCAAAGAAAGTTCCAGAAAATGGTATTTTCTGGCTCTTCTTTTTTTGAGTCTTGGGTTGATGTCAAAGTCGTTACTTGTGACATTTCCATTTGTAATGCTGCTTCTAGATTTTTGGCCACTTGATAGATTTCGTGATTCTATTGATCAAAACTTTAGCAAGTTTCTTAACACTGGCTTTAGCTTACTCAAAGAGAAATTACTCTTTTTCTTACCTGTTGGTTTTACACTCTTTATGGCTTTTAGAACAAAGGCTGTAGGTGGCGCAATTGCCTCTGCTAGTCAGCAAGCCATTAGAGATAGATCGGGTCTGTCAGACCAGCTAGTAGATATAATGGAGAGTTTTAGTGGATACACAGAATATCTAATCAAATTCTTTTGGCCAACGAAGCTGGCAATATTTTATCCATATCTCTTTCCTTCTACCGTCTTCGTTACTATAGGTGTAGCTCTCTCTCTAACTCCATTGATCTTTCTCTTTTCCAAAAAAGCAAGAAACTATCCATATCTTTTTGTTGGATCTGCTTGGTATCTTGGCATACTTGTTCCAGTCAGTAGCTTTCTAATAGCAGATCGTTATACATATGTTCCATACATAGGACTTTCTCTAATGCTTGTTTGGGGATTAGGAGAACTTATTCAAGAAAAAGGGGTGATGATAGTTACTTTTGTGACTGCTTTACTACTTTCCATTGTAACCTTTTCACAAGTAAGCATTTGGAGCAGTGACAAGATACTTTTTGAACACGCCCTCGCTGTCACAGATGAAAATCCCAAGATGCACTTTGTTCTTGGTCAGCTTTTTGAAAAAAATGGCCAGCTTGACGCTGCATTAAAAGAATATTCAAATGCTGTCGAACTCTGTCCAACAGAAGTTGAGCCACGTTTTAATATGGCAATAGTTAGAGCAATGCAAGGTAACCTCGACGAAGCAATATCTATCTTCCAAGAGTGTATAAGGATTAAACCTGACTCTGCTGAAGCTCGCTACAACTTGGCAAAAGCAGTTGCACAAAAAGGAGACACTCTTGAGGCTGCTAAACAATACAAAAAAGCTATTGAACTTGACCCTGGCTACAGCGAAGCTCACTACAACTATGCAACATTGCTGCTTGGACAGAACCAACTTGACAGAGCTGCAGAACATTTTGCACAAGCTATAAAACTCCAACCAGATAATGCAGACTTTCATTACAACTATGGAATTACTCTTTTCAAGCTGCGAAGATTTGCAGATGCAAAACTACAGTTTGAGACCGTCTTGCAACTACGCCCTGATTATTCCAATGCTGCTAAAGCCATAGAGGCTGTCAAAAAGAACTTGTAACCTTCTCCATTACCTGCTTTCAAAACTTTGTAAACTACCCAACTTCAACCTACTCCAAACCTCTCTTTTTGGGAAAAAATTTCTTGACAGGAGTGTGCCGGTGTATTATATCTTTAATACAGTAATACAAAGCCAATCATCTTTTAGACGGTTCAATAGCTAAATCTTCTACAGAAGAGCTTAAAGTTTGGCTATAGGGTAGGGTCAGGTTTAAATAAAAGAGGTAAAGAGATGGAACAAGACGTAGCAATAGTGACCGAAGGTTTAACAAAGTGTTATTCAAAGAAGTCTGTTGTAAACAATCTAGATCTGGAAGTAATGCGTGGGCAGGTTTTTGGATTTTTAGGGCCAAATGGTGCAGGCAAGACTACTACGATACGAATGTTGTTAGGACTAGTAAAGCCAACGGCTGGAAAGATTCAGATCCTTGGCCACAATCTATTTAGTAATCGCGAAATGATAGCAAAGAAAGTTGGGGCAATCGTTGAAACTCCTGCATTCTATAGCTATATGACTGGAAGAGAGAATCTGAAGGTTTTAATGCAGTCATCTAATATTTCTGCAAGCAGTAAAAGAATTGATTACTTACTAGAGATGGTAGGGTTGAAAGGCAGAGAGAAAGAGCCTGTAAAGCAGTACTCTCTTGGCATGAAACAGCGACTCGGCATTGCTGCAACACTCCTATCTGAGCCTGAAATACTCTTTCTAGACGAGCCTACCAATGGTCTAGATCCAGCCGGAACGGTAGAGATGCGCAGTCTCATCATCAATTTGAGTCAGCAAAACTACACCATCTTTCTTTCAAGCCATTTACTAAATGAAGTGGAGCTGATGTGTACAGATGTAGTTATTATTCAAAAGGGAGAGAAGAGGCTGCAAGGAAAGATGAAAGAACTTCTTGCACAAGGCAAAGAGTTTGCCATTGAAGCCACGCCTGCTAGTCTTGCTATCGCTGTACTAGAAAACTATTGTCAGACAAGCATTACTGTTGATGCTAATGGCTGGATAGTATTTAAGGCAGAACATTTCGAAGTGCCTACCATCTTACGCCTCTTGATCGAAAAAGGAGTTCAAATCTATCAAGTACAAGAAAGGCGCAATAGTTTGGAAAAACTCTTCCTTGAACTTACAGGGCAACCGTCAGAAAGCTTTGCTACAGTGAAAATGGAGGTAAGTCTGTCATGACAACAATGAATCTACTACATGCAGAACTACTCAAAGCTAGAAAACAGCAGATAAACATCTTTCTAGTGCTGATTATTACTTTTGTGGCCGTCTTTTTTCACGGTTGGCTTGTTATTGCTGCAAAAGTCAATCCTTCCTATATCAAAGACGCAGAAGTTTTTCTTCCATACTACAATAGCTTGAATCTCTCAGTAAAAGTTATCTCTTTCTTTTCCAGTATCATTGCTATTGTCTTTGTGGCCAATAGTGTTGGTGGTGAATATAGTCAGGATACTTGGAAAATGATACTGCCTCGCTACGGGAGTCGTATCAAGTTCATTACTACAAAGCTTATTGTTGGTCTTTTGGCAATGATCCTGCTCTATCTTCTCGGTGTTACATCTTGGCTTGCCTTGAGTGCGTTCAGTTATTGGCTACTTGACCTCAATCCACCTCCACAAGTACTTCTCACACTCAAAAATGGGCTTCCTGTTAGTAATAGTTTGAAGACTCTTGTCTTAGAAATGTTCAGTATGTCGTTTTACGGCTCACTCACTCTTCTAGCAACCATTGGAGCACGCTCTTTTCCAGGTGGAATACTGGGAGGTTCTGTCTCTTCTCTTTTAATGACAACAGCAACCATCATCCCCAGTAAATATGTCTCTCTATCTCTGCCAAGTCTGCATATAGCTAACCTTTCTGCTCAATGGATGCAGAATAAAAAAGAGATAGAAGCTGTTGCTATGGCCTTTCGTGGCAATGTCTCTATGTCGGTTAGCTTGGTCATTGTACTTGCTTACATAACCTGCTTCATTATTACTGCATTGCTTCTATTTCAGAAAAGGGATATGGCTGGTCACTAATTAATTGCTGAACTGTGTCACCAAATTAAGGAAAAATCCGCTAATAATAAGTGAAGCTAATAGATCTATTATTTAGAGGATAACGAGTAGAAACAATGCTGAGCAGTGATAATCAAGTACGGATAAATCAAGAGAGGATAAACTATTACGAAAAACTTCTTCTGCAGTTAAGAACGACCACTACAGCACAACAATATAACGTAGCTTCGGCAGCTTATATTGCAGAGATAAACAAACTTCACAATGAGATAGTTCACTACCTCAAAACTCATCCACAAGAGATTATTAGAGCTTCTCGAAGCTTGGTAGTCTGACCAGGAGAGCAGATCGGTTATAAACTTCAGTCTTTAGTCTCGTATCAAAAAGGGGTAATCGAAGTCAAGAAGCTTCTATTACCTCTTTTTGCTTCTGCTGCTCTATTACTTGATTTTTTTTCTCTTTTTTTCCTATCCTTCTCACAAGATAAGTGACAAGTCTTATAACTTCTACTAATTACTTATTGAAGAATAGACATTCTTTATTGCAGTTTATGGTGTTTGTGAGAAACTGAGCGCATTAAATGGAAAGCTTAGTACTTTAATACTGAAAGAATAAGCATTCTTTAATAAAAAATGCCCTTTCTGTATAAGAGTTTGCTCTTTTCTTATGAAGAAGAGTCCATTTTTTATTAAAGATAGAGTAAAACTTTAGCAGCTAAGCTCTGGCAAGCTACTTTCTGAGCCAAACTTTCACATCGTCGATGTTGGCAAAGTCAAAGATGGCTTCAGCAAGAGACTCAAGGCTATCAAGTTCTAACTTCTTTACACCTTCTTCTACCTCTGTTGGCACAGAACCGAATCTCTTTTGCAACTGCTTCAAGATCACCTTCTGCTCATGGGCTATGCCTTCTTTCAATCCTTCTTCTTTGCCTTCTTTTTTACCCTTTATTTCACCTTGTTCAATACCTCTTTGTACCCAACGGTTGGCAACTTCCATAAACTCCTCCTTCAAACTTAGGTTTAGATGTTGTAGCTCTGTTTCAAACTCT
>JAEUQL010000311.1:0-288 GCA_016789295.1 Blastocatellia bacterium
TTCTGTAAGACCTACATAGTCTCGTTTCAATGTATATATTGTGTCAATCTTAGAACCACAGGTGCTCTGTCCTTTGGGGCATTTTTTATCTCTTCTGTTGGCTGCAAATTCACAGCTTGAGCAGAAAAGATCTTCAATGAAGGCTGCTTTTTCGGTACTTGTCATAAGATCTCCTTGCTGTCTAATGGCTGCTCGATTATTACTCGAATTTTTCTATAGGTCTAGATGTTTCTGACAGTAGCTTGGGCAGGCTTGCCAAGTAGCAGTCTTGACAACTGCCAAGTAGGT
>JAEUQL010000311.1:298-5164 GCA_016789295.1 Blastocatellia bacterium
AAAGTCTTGCAGCATGACCTGCAACAACCAACAGTGTCTGATTGTAAGACCTTTCTACTCTCTTACCATTTTAGACACTTCAATGCTTCCTACTGTTGAACAGATACATTTTGAGCACTCGGTACTTTATCTGCTCAGAGGAAGTTTTCAGCTTTTATCTAATAACCAGTTACAAGGGCTTCAAAGTCCAAACTTCGCTTTTGTTGAACCTGCAAAAGCCTATCTTATAAAAGGTGCAAGCGAAGATCTTTTGGTTCTATTGCTTAGAATAAAGCGTGAACTTATTCTCAGCTTAGCAAAAGAGATGTCTTTAGATGGGCAGGATGGAGAACTGTTTTTTCTGAAAAACAGTGTTGATAATCTGCCACAACTCAATACACTCTTTATGCTCTTCTACCAGGAAGTAAAAGAAGCTTTGGCTGGAGAATCGATTGTCCTTGACTCAATAGCTACTCAAGTGGTGGTCTTTCTTCTACGACATTTGATAAGAATTAGAAAGAATCAGCAATTGGAACTATCGAGAGTGGGTATTGTAGACAGACGGTTACGTCGTGCCATAGAGTACATACATGCACACTATAACCAAGACTTGCCACTCTCTGAGATAGCCCAAGCAGCCTTCTTAAGCGACTTCCACTTTTCGAGACTTTTTAAGAAGGTTACAGGGCTTTCCCCACACAGCTATGTAGCGGTTGTTCGTGTTGAACAAGCAAGAAACCTCTTGGCACAGACTGACCTTTCCATAGTTGCAATAAGTGCTGCTGTAGGGTATTCCAGCCAGAGCCATTTTACGAAAGTCTTCAAAGGTTTGACTGGGTTTACTCCTGCAGAATATAGAGACAGTTTAGGTAGTAGACCAATAAAAAAATAGTGCCAGGGCTTTTATTTCCTTTTGTAGGCATTTAGAATGGTTACTTTCCAGTATATAAAGTTGTGGAACAAAAATAATGACAGAAGAGAGAAGGCCATCTAAGGCTTACAATAACCTGGAGTTTTTAAACAGTCCTGATGCTCGTCTGATTCGAATACTAGCCGAATATCTGGAGCCATCGCGTAGGTTTCGCCAATACCGTATTCAAGATACTGTAGTATTTTTTGGCTCTGCCAGAATAAAGTCACGCGAAGCAGCCGAAGCCGATCTAAAAGCTTTTCAAGAAAAAGCTCTTCAAGAAGGCCAGAGCGAAGAGCTTCAATCTCAGATTGAAATTGCAACTAAGGGTGTGGAGCTTTCTCAGTACTATGAAGATGCAGTAGAGATAGCGCGTATGATCACAGAATGGTCAAAGAATCTAAAAGGAAGCAAACACCGCTTTCTGATCTGTTCTGGTGGTGGACCGGGAATAATGGAGGCTGCAAACAAGGGGGCAGCACTTGCACGTGGCATCTCTATAGGACTTAACATAGAGATACCATTTGAACAGGAAGCAAATCCATACATTTCCAGAGAGCTGAGCTTTGACTTTCACTACTTTTTTATGCGCAAATTCTGGTTTGTATATCTTGCCAAAGCACTAGTCATTTTTCCTGGTGGCTTTGGTACGCTAGACGAACTGATGGAAGTCCTTACTCTACTTCAGACCAACAAGCTTCATAAAGCAATGCCAGTACTTATCTATGGCACGAAGTATTGGAATGAAGTAATAAACCTACAAGCAATGGTCAAGTGGGGTACTATAAGCGCACAAGATCTGAAACTGCTCCATTTTGCCGATACTCCTGAAGAAGCTTTCAACTATTTGAAAGAGCAGCTTGAAGAACTCTATCTATCTCAAAGGAATGCTGAATAGCCGTTAACAGTTTAAGGTTTATGGAGAATGTAATGGTTGCTCAGGAAGCAGAAAAAATTGCTGCAATTACAGAATTTCTAACTACAGAAGCATAATTTCTTATTGGGCGGATTGATAGTGGACTTGAATACCCTGAAAATACGCAATCTATCGGCAGACGATCCTTCCACTATCTCCGAGGCATTTGCTCAAGTCGGTTGGAACAAACCGAAGTCGCAATACGAGGTCTACCTCGAAGAACAGGCAGTTGGAAAACGACTAGTTTTGGTTGCCGAAGTATCTGGGCGTTTTGCGGGCTATGTCACTATCCAATGGATCTCCGACTATTTACCTTTCTCCGAACAACACATTCCAGAGATTCAAGACTTCAACGTGCTACCCAAGTACCGCAGGAAAAGAATCGGAACCCATCTGATGGATAGAGCCGAAGCACTCGTTTCCGAGCGTTCAAATACGGTTGGGATAGGTGTTGGCATGTATTCTGACTATGGTAATGCACAACGACTATATGTCCTGCGAGGCTATGTCCCGGACGGTCGTGGGCTTTGCTACAAATATGAGGTTCAAGCACCGATGGCTATTGTCATCAATGACGATGACCTCGTTTTGTTCTTCACCAAGAAGTTGAAATAGCTGTGCTTATCAACATCCGCCCAACAAGCACATGTAGCCGACCCAACCCGTGTTCATGCCTTTTGCCGCTAGTCGCGCCCACGGGCTGTGCAGCTAATGTGTGGCGATAAGGAAATGGAAAAACCTGTTGCAGTGACAGAATTTGTAACTGCAGTTATGAAATTTCCCTTCTCAATGAAGTTTTGAGGATAATTTTGGACTAGTAACGCTCAGTAGACAGGATAAAAGAGGCTGCTAAAGAGTTATATCTGTATGCTGAGAGGAGATAGTCAGAAAGTAAGTGTTGGAATAATCGATGCTCATCATCACACACCAGAATTTACTGTCTATAAACTGATAGCTAAAAAAGATGGTAGAGAAGGCAAAGAGGCTAGGGAAACTAGAGAGATAGCGAGGTTTACTGAAAATCAGTTGAAAAGAACTCTTACTGTTTCAGTAAGTTCAAGGACTAGCACAACATCAAAAGTAGTTAACAAAAGACTTGGCAAATATATTTCACTCAGTGGAAGAGAGAGCGATAGCAAAGACTTTGGTTGGACGCTAGATATTGAAAACGATCTTTATGGAAGGAAACTTAAGATCAAGGAAGATGCTTTCTTGGGCAAGATTCATTTCAAGTCAGGAGTTTTCTACACTAACAGGCTCAGCGAAGAGAAATATAGATTTGTAGCTACTGATGGAAGTGGAAAAACTCTTCCATTTTTCAGACAAGTAGGAAGACCAGCAGCAAAGATAGATTTAGAAAACAGTCAAGAAGTTGTTATTGCAGGATTTGCTCAAAGCTTGAAGTTAAAAGCCGAATCAGGAGTTGACTATTTAGTAACTGTCCACAACCTTCCACCACCAGACCTAGCCGATTTGAGCCATTTTCTTATGTACTATGATGTTATCGATGAAGAGCTAACACAGTATGAGCCTGTGATGGTGAAAAGTACTGGAACCCTTGAGCACTTGTGTGCACCAAGAGCTTTTGGATCTTCACCTCTGAACTAATCTTATTGTTTCGTTGATATCTCTTTTAGAAAAGTTAACATCCAGAATTTTATTTTTATTCTGTGTTCTTGCTCTTTCTCTGGCTCTTCTATATAGACTTTTTGCTTCCAAAAGCTCTTTTAATGCCTCTGGCTTCTTTCGTTGCTCATAAAGAGCCTCTCCTAAACTGTGCTTGTACCGATAAAAATTAAATACTTTTTCGTAACCAATATCTTTTATCAGTTTAATAGCTTCCTTATATGCTATTTCTGCTTTGTCAAACTCTTTATTTAGCCCATACACTTTACCTTCAAAACCATTGATCCTAAGAAGTTGCTGTTTTCTAGCTATTAGGTCTGATGTTTTTGGTACATCTTCCATTTTGGCTTTCTGTAGTAGTTTCTTTGCTTCTTCAAATTCTCCCTTTTCTGCTAGTAGAGAACCTAAAATACTTCTAGAAACTGCAGTGTATCCATGAAAACCTTCTGTCTCACAAATTCTAACTGTTTGTCTAAGATAGATTTCTGATAGATTTAATAGATTCATTTGAGCAGAAACATAGCCACAGATTTGAAGAAATTGTGACATAAAGGCAGAATTTTTATACTTTAGACTTATTCTAAGACCTTCTGTACCTGCAGCAAAAGCTAGATCACTTTCATCTAGTGACCCGTACACCTGAGCAGCCAAGAGGCGTGGATAGAGGGTGAATTTTTCAACACCAAGCTTTTCACATATCTCTAAACTTTCTAAAGACTTATCGACAGCTACTTGTTCTGCTCCTTGATAAAAATTAATTTGGGACTGCTGATATAACAGCTTTGCTTTATCAAAGAGATAACCCCGCTCTTCTGCTACTGTAAGCCAAGTTCCTACCTCTTTTTCTGCATCACTAACTCGATTTACTCTAGGAAGGAACTTTGCTAACAAGAAGACTGTTGTCTGAACATCTGCTATAGCGTTCTGCTCTGTAAATATGCGCTTTGCTTTTTCCAGTTTATCTATAGACTCTTGAAATTTATCAATAGCTACAACTTTTGATACTTCTTCTCTCAGTTCTCTTGCTTTTAGTAGCTCCTGAGCATTGGCAAAGGAAACTTTCGAGTAATATTCAACACTGTCTACACCTACTCTCTCACCAGTGTCTTCAAGCATCAGTGTTGCAATAGCTTTTGCAGTCTCTAAACGATTTTGTGCTCGCTTGCTGTCTCCCTTTACGAGAGCTTGTAGATATTCATCTATCAATTTGTTAAGCCTTTCATAGCTTGTAGGCTCAACATCTACTATCTCTGTTTGCTTTTGACGCACTGCATTGAGTTTGTCTTCTACTCTCGACTTTGCTTCAATGTCTGTGCTTGTTGTCAAGTATCTTTCATAGTCTGAAATAGCTTGACCAAAAAGATTCAGTTGTTCGGCAGATTCGGCTCTCAGCAAGATAGCATCGAGATCAAAGCGATTGTTTTTTAGCTTTTCA
>JAEUQL010000312.1 GCA_016789295.1 Blastocatellia bacterium
CAAGTGCAAAAGCTTCATTATCAACAGTTATCCTAAAAGGAACGAAAAGAGAAGAAGTAGAAAAGTACAAAGAGAGAGTTAAAGAACTAGAAGAACAAGTGGAAACATTAGAATCAGAGATAAGTCAAAAGAGCGGACAATACAGAGCACAGATACAAGCTATCAACTTAGAAAATGTGACAAAAGCAGTACCAGAAAAAGCTTTACTGGTAGAGTTTACTTCTTATCAGCCTTATGATGCAAAAAAGGATAAACTCGAACCAAATCGATATGCGGTCTATACTCTAGATAATAAAGGAAAAGTGGGATGGGCAGATCTGGGAGAAGTAAAAGAGATCGATAGGCTTGCAGGAGAATTTAGAGACAGATTGAAGGGTAAAAAAAACAGTAGGGTTATGTCACAGAAGCTCTATCAAAAACTGATGAAGCCAATAGTAGAAATAGCAGGAAAGAGAGAAAGATTGTTTTTGTCACCAGACGGTTCTCTCAACTTGATACCATTTGCAGCACTATTAGACAGCAAAGGTAAGTATCTAGTAGAGAAGTACAAATTGACCTATCTTACAAGTGGAAGAGATCTACTAAGGTTACAAGCTAAAACAGAGAGTGGCCAAACAGCCTTCATATTTGCAAACCCAGACTATGGGCAGGGAGAGGGGTTAATACTGAAAGGTAGGAAGTTTACAGCACTGAAGAGACTCCCAGCTACAGCAGAAGAAGGTAAAAGTATCAAGATGATACTCAAACAAGCAGAGCTACGAATGGATAGGGAAGCAACAGAAAGTAGCATTAAACAGGTTTCTAGACCAGAGATCCTACACATTGCAACACACGGCTACTTTATGGAAGATCTAGAGAGAAAAAATGTGGAAGAGAGTAGGATTTTGGTACAACAAAACAGTCAGGATATAGATATAGAGAAAGAAAAGAAAGAAAACCCATTACTGCGGTCATATCTGTTCTTTGCAGGAGCAAACGAAGGAGGAGATAAAGAGAGCGATGGAACGCTAACAGCTTTGGAAGCAGCAAATTTGGATCTTTTGGGAACAAAACTGGTAGTGTTGTCAGCTTGTGACACAGCCGTAGGAGAAGCAAAGAATGGAGAAGGGGTATATGGACTGAGAAGAGCACTGGTATTAGCAGGAAGTGAAAGCCAGATGATGAGCTTGTGGCAAGTATCAGACAAAGCAACCAAAGAGTTGATGGTTGACTACTACACAAAACTCAAAGCAGGAGAAGGAAGGAGTGATGCTTTGCAGAATGTACAATTGAAGATGTTGCACAGCAAGCAATACAGCCATCCATACTACTGGGCTAGTTTCATTCAATCTGGCCAGTGGGCTAAGTTAGAAAGATAGAGGTCAATCTTTTTCTTTGCTGAATCTGTAGTATCATCTCTGCAGCAAATTAGAGATCTACGACTGTTGGTGATGCTTACGCTATGTGTGGAATCTGCGGGATTTTAGGAAATGCTGACAAAGAGATTGTTGCAAAGATGCTCGATCTCATAGCGCACCGAGGACCAGATGATTCTGGCATATACATTGGCCAGATTGAAGGTTCAAAACGTGTAGGTTTGGGTCACAGGAGGCTGTCGATAATAGACCTTTCACCATCTGGCCATCAACCTATGTCTTTTGCAGAAGAGAGTTTGTGGCTGGTCTATAATGGTGAAATTTACAACTTTCACGAGATAAAAGCTGAGCTGGAGCTTCTTGGCCACAGATTTCGTTCGAAAACAGACTCAGAAGTAATACTTGCAGCATACAAAGAATGGGGAGAGAAATCGGTTGAGAAGTTCAATGGAATGTTTGCCTTTGCACTTTGGGACGCGCCAAAGCAGAAACTCTTTGCTGCTCGTGACAGGCTTGGAATTAAGCCATTCTATTACACTGAGTCACCACAGGGCTTTGCCTTCGCTTCGGAAGTTAAGGCTCTACTTGCTATAGAGGGAGTAGAGAAAACACTCGACCTAAATGCTCTTCATCAATACCTTACATTTCTTTGGGTACCAGATCCGAAGACGATGTTTAAGGGTATCTACAAGCTTCCACCGGCACATTATTTGACATATCAGCACGGCAAGATAGAGATAAAAGAGTACTGGGATATTAGATTTGAGGAAGATAGAAATAGAGGTGAAGCCGAATGGGCTGAGCTTTTGCGGGAGTCTCTTAGAAAAGCTGTAGCAAGCCAGATGATAAGCGATGTTCCATTAGGAGCTTTTCTGTCAGGTGGAGTAGATTCATCTAGCATAGTTGCATTGATGACAGAGCTTTCTAGCAACCCTGTACACACTTACACGGTAGGTTTCAAAACTGCAGATCTGGCATATGACATCATTCCCGATGATGTGCGCTATGCACGCGAAGTTGGCAAATTGTTTGAAACCAGTTACAACGAGGCAGAGCTTGAACCAGAAGTCTTTGACCTACTGCCCAAATTGATCTGGCACATGGACGAACCAATTGCAGACCCAGCAATAATTACAAGCTATCTGATATGCCGCTCTGCACGACAGACACTTACAGTACTTTTGAGTGGGATGGGTGGAGATGAGGTATTTGCTGGTTATCCACGACATCTAGCTGTTAGGCTAGCTGATATATACAACTTCTTTCCAAGCGTCTTGACAGACTCTTTTGTCTCCTTACTTCCAGCTTCCAGACCAGGCCCGCTCAATGCAGTCTTTCGTAACATCAACAAACTTGCAAAATCTGCTGCAATGCCGTTTCATAACCGCTATTTGGGCTATGGTACCTATTTTACAGACCAAGAGAAAGCTGCTCTGTACAGTGGAGATTTTCAAAAACTCCTGTTAGGCTTTGATGCTTACGAGCAGCACAGAAAGTTCTATTCCAGAGCCTCCAACGCTCACTGGATCAATCAGATGCTCTATATAGACTTAAAGCTCTTTCTGCCATGTCTAAACCTGACCTACACAGACAAAACAAGTATGGCTTCTTCTCTTGAAGTACGTGTCCCATTTCTAGACCACAAGTTGGTAGAACTTGCAGCACAGATACCAGCAGAGCTTAAGTTGCGACGATTTACGCGAAAGTATATACTCAAACGCGCTGTTGAACCGTTGCTACCAAAATCGATAATACACCGCAAAAAAGCTGGTTTTAGTGCTCCACTCAGAGCATGGCTTAGAAGAGACTTTGCTGAAATGGTGGAAGAGACATTATCAACAGAAACGGTAAAAGCGCGTGGGCTTTTTGATCCGAAAGAGATAAGGCGATTGATAGATGCTAACAACTCAGGACGCGAAGACAATAGCCTGAAAATCTTTCAACTTCTAACTTTGGAACTCTGGCAGCAAAGATTTTTGGATAATTAGCAGCAAGACAGTTGAAGGGTTCTATTTTAAGAAAGTTGTTTTTTCTGAACCTGACTATGTCACCAAATTGATAAAAAGTTGAAAGAATTGGCCGTGAGTAGTGAGAACTTAAAGTCACAGATAAGAAACTTCTGGAATGAAAACCCTTGTGGAAGCAAGTTTGCGAAGGTTGAAGTTGGGTCGAAGGAGTTTTTTGATCAAGTAGAGCAGCATAGGTATTTGACCGAGTGGCACATACCAGAAATGCTAAACTTTCCTGCTTGGGCTGGAAAGAAAGTTTTAGAGGTTGGTTGTGGACTTGGCACCGATGCTATCAGTTTTGCTCGTGCAGGAGCCAAATACACAGGAATTGACTTGACACCTCGTTCAATAGAACTTGTCAAAAGAAGATTTTTGCAAGAAAACCTTTCTGCAGACCTACAAGTAGCAGATGCAGAGACCCTTCCTTTCGATGACAATACTTTTGATCTAACTTATTCACACGGGGTTTTACATCATACTCCAAATACTCATCAGGCTATCAATGAGCTTCATCGTGTGTTAAAACCAGGTGGCAAAGCTATGGTGATGCTCTATCACAAACATTCTTACAACTACTACGGAAATATCATGCTTTTTCGAAAGCTTGGCGCAAAGATACTCTACTATGATTGGGGTCCAGAACTTGTAAATAGAGTTACAGGTGAAGACCTTGCTGCTTTGAAACGTCTGCAGAGTGACTTGAGACAAAATCCCAGAAAATTCTTCTCTTCAGAGGAATTTCTCAATCAAAATACAGATGGTGCAGGAAATCCTTTAGCGAAAGTTTACACAAGAGAAGAAGGAAAACAACTTTTTGCGAAATTCTCAGAGGTAGATACTGAGGTGCGATTTCTTAACAAAAGATGGATTCCTCTGCTAGGTCGCTTCTTACCACGCTCGCTTGAATCTCCTATGTCCAAGCTTTGGGGTTGGCATCTATGGATAATAGGTAGAAAGTAATGAGTTTCAAGCAGAAAGCCAAACTTTTAATAGAATCGTTTGAAGTTCCTATTGAGACTGACATAATCGAACCTGCAACCAAAGTTATAATGGCTGTGGGTATATTTCTGTGTGCTATCCTCTTTCGCTATGGACACTATCAAGATCTGATCCCAATGGTAGCCTATGGCAAGCAGGATTTTTCAGGTATTACTGCTCAACACGAAACTACAGCTTCTGCAATATTAAAAGATGGTGTGCAGGCCATTTTTCCTTCAGAATGGCGAGACAAGACCGATACCAGCCTCATTCAATATCCCCCTGGCTATGGACTGATGCTCAGTGCCATTTACTATGTAAACGGTAGAGATCCATCAGGTGTGCAGTTTGTTCAAGGCATACTAGGCTCTATAGCTGCTGTGTTGGTCTTTCTGATTGCTCTGGAGATATTCAATCGATATGTAGCATTGATTGCTGGGCTAGCCACTGCCATTTCACACCATTTAGCCTACTACTCAATGCTGATGATTCCCGATGGAGTAGTTCCTGTCTTTACACTTGCAGGAACATACTTTTTTATCCGTGCATTTAAGGTTTCTTGGGACAAAGATAAAGGCTATTTAGAGTTGGCATTAGCAGGTCTGTTTTATGGACTATCTTGCTGGATAAGAGCAAATGTACTGTTAGTATGGGTTTTTTTGGGGCTGGTGCTACTGATTTCGCGAAGCTATCTTGTTGATCCTCTCAAGCGTGTTGCTCTGCTCACTTTTATACTGCTACTTGTTATCTCACCTCTAACAGTTAGAAATTATCTAATATATGATGAGTTTATTCCGATATCTAT
>JAEUQL010000313.1 GCA_016789295.1 Blastocatellia bacterium
TCTTGAAGAGAGTGAGTTTATAAATTCTGGCAGGCCAAGAGCAGAACAGCCTTCAAGAGACATAATAAGACTTACCGAAACTGTCAAACCGACAGATGTTGCTGGAGTTAAACCCGTAGGAGTTATAGAAAGAGGACCCAAGTCTGATAGACCTTTAGTGCGTCCGGCTCAAGATATAGCTTCAAGACCTGTAGTTACTGTTAGCAACAGTGGGCAATCCGAACAACCAATACGAATACCTCGCAACACTGGTGCAGATGACAATAAACCCAGAATCAATCAGAACTCAGCCAAAGGAAACACAACAACTGGAGGAGCAACTACATCTGGCTCTACAGTTTCAGCACCCAAGGAACAACCCAAAGCCGATAAACCTAAGAAAGAGGATCGACCTATCTTTGTTCCTCCTCCAAGCTCGAATGATCGGCCTGGAAGAACTAGAGTGGAACCCCCTCGCGAGAGTCCAAGACCAGCTCCAGAATCCAGGCCAGCACCTAGAATAGAGCCTTCAAAACCTATAGATAGACCAATAGCCGAACCAAGACCCGCACCATCGAGACCTAGAGAAGATAGACCTGTCAAAATAAAAGATCAGTAAATACTTTTGAAGTTAGGAGGCACTACTGCCTCCTAATTTATTCTTTACACCAGCTATGCTATAAAGTGAATAAAAAGAGAAAACAGATCTAGAGGGCATTTTGTGTTTAGCTGGTACAACATCTTTGAGCCTCAAGTAGCTGCCTGGGAATCTGCCCAAGATATGAGCAAGCTTTTGACTGGACTTATCGATTCAGATCCAGAAGTTCGATGCCTCGCTTATGATGCAGTTGGAAGGCTCAAAGCAACATACACACTTAAAGCAGTTGTTGATAGCATAGCTAAAGAAGATATGTCTGCAGTTAGGGCTAGAGGGGCTATTGCACTTGGGAAAATTGGTGGGTTTGAAGCCAAAGAAGCTTTGCAGTATCTACTGAGAGACCCAGATACTGAAGTGAGAGCTTCTGCTGTTCGTGCTTTGAGCGATCAAGCAGACTCTGAACTTTTACCAGTCTTCTGCAATATGCTCGAAGACGAACATGAAGACGTTGTTGTAGAAGCTATCTATGCTATTGGAAATCTGGGTAGTCATCGTGCAGTCTCATCACTGCATAAGCTTTTTTCAAAATATGGCAAAGCCATTAGAGAAATTGCCTCCTCTGCCATCTACTCCATCAATCTAAAACAGAAACAGCACAGACCCGACGAGGTCTATTTCTTCACCTATGCTCGCGGCGCAAGCTTTTTTTGTGAGTGCTATTCTTACAAACTACTAGCTTGGCGTAACTACTTGCGTCGTAGGTGGCGCTATCCTTTTGCACGCGATTGGGGAATTGGTTACTGGGAGATAGAGACTCTGGGCGAACATTTGAAAGCTGAAGTAATGCGGCCTGGTCTGGATCTCTGTCTGATCGACCATAGATCGTAGCTACCACAAGCAAGCCATAGGCTTTAAGACTTTGCATAACAGATAAGAATTGGATAAATTTCTTTAGCCCCACTTAAGTCAAACTAGTTTAGTAGGTGAATTATGGAAAGAGCTGAAGCTATTCAAGACTTAGCAGAGAAAGACGGTTGGAAAATCTGGGCATCAAGAGCAGCCGAAGCAATTGTAGGTGTTGTGCTGCTGGCAGCAGGTTTTTTGAAAGGGATCGATATGGTCTCTTTTGTAAAACAGATAGGTGATTACAAAATAGTCTCTTCTCCTATACTTATATCTACTCTAGCCTGGGTTCTGATCGTCGTCGAATTCTTACTAGGAACTGCACTCATAGTAGGGTTTAAGAGGCGTGTAGCCGTACCAGCTTCTCTGGCTCTGATGATGGTCTTCATTGGAGCACTCACTTGGGCTTGGGCAACCGGTGCTACAGTAGATTGTGGCTGTTTTGGTAGGTGGGCAGAGAGAACTCCAGCAACAGCAATAGTAGAAGACATTTTCATTTCAGCAGGACTTGTAGCGGCTTGGATTCTTCACAGAAAAGAACTTCCTACATATCAACTAGCAAGGCTCATTTCCGTAATAGCGGTTCTCACAATAGGAGTAGCTATTAGCGTTGTTAAAAGTTTAAGTCCAGAACAGTCAAGTGACCCTGCAATAAGACTTCAGGTAATAGATCCTGTACTGTTTCGTTCAATAAAAATCTCAGGTTTAGAAGGTTCGGAAGCCATAAACCAAGGAACTGCTCTTGTAGCACTCATAGACACAGGATGTGACCACTGCCAAGCTAGTGTTCCAACACTGAATGAGCGATTTTCACAAAACTTAGTACCTCTTTTTGTCCTCTGCCCAAACACTGAAGCAGAAGTTGCCATTTTCAAAGAGAAGTTTAAGGCTAGTTTCTCCATAGGACGCATATCTGATGAAGATTTTCTCAAACTGCTTGAACGAGGAGACACCCCTAGACTCTTTCTTCTCAAAGATGGAAAAGTGACAAAGATCTGGGAAGCACACGTACCGACAGAAGCCGAATTGAAATCAGCTATGACCGCAGCAGAAAGCACTAAACTTTAAGTTTCAACACTGTTGGCAATACTGCAGCCTTGTTATAGAATAGGCATCCCATAAACTAAATACTAGATTTTGGGATACTTACTATTTTCAAAGCGAGGGTGATCTCCTATGACTGTAAGTCCATATGCTGACGATCCGAAGCAGATCAAAGAGACTAATCCGTTTGAGTCTATGATGTCGCGCTTTGACGAGGCGGCCAGACTTCTCAACCTTGATCCTAATATTTACCGAATTCTGCGTAGTCCAAGCCGTGAGATTACTGTATACATTCCTACACTTATGGACAACGGACAATACGAAATCTTTGTTGGTTATCGTGTTCAACACAATTTTGCAAGGGGGCCAGCAAAGGGTGGTATACGTTATGCTCCTGATGTCTCACTCGATGAAGTTCGTGCACTTGCAGCATGGATGACTTGGAAGTGCGCAGTTGTAAACATTCCTTTTGGTGGTGCAAAAGGTGGTGTTATCTGCGATCCCTCGAAAATGTCTTTGGCTGAACTAGAAAGAATGACCCGAAGATATACCGCAGAACTACTAGACTTCCTTGGACCAGAACGAGACGTACCAGCACCAGATATGAATACCAATGAACAGGTGATGGCATGGATAATGGATACATATTCTATGCACGCACGCCACTCTGTTACTGCAGTGGTTACTGGAAAGCCTGTTGAGATTGGAGGTTCTCGCGGAAGGCGCGAGGCTACAGGCAGAGGTCTTCTTTTTGTCATCAATGAAGCTTGCAAAAAGTTCAACTTTGATATCAACAGCACGAGAGTAGCAGTTCAAGGTTCTGGAAATGTTGGTGGCATAGGAGCACAACTTTTGCAAAACACCGGTTACAAGATCGTTGGGATTTCTGAGATCAAAGGAGCCATCTACAATCCAAACGGCATAGACGTAAACAAAGCCTTAGACTACCTAAAGAAGAACAAAACTTATGAAGGCTATCCAGAAGCTGACTACTTGACCAATCAAGAGCTTCTAGAAGTCGATTGCGATGTGCTGATGCCTGCTGCCACCGAAAACCAGATCACCTCAGCCAATGCAGATCGTATCAGGTGCAAGATCATGGCCGAAGGAGCCAATGGCCCAACAACAGCCTCAGCCGATAAGATACTATTTGATAAAGGGATCTTCGTCATTCCCGATATTCTTGCAAACGCAGGTGGTGTGACAGTCAGCTACTTTGAGTGGGTACAAGATCGTATGGGATTTTTCTGGCGCGAAGATGTAGTAAACGAGAGGTTGCAGGACACAATGGTTGCAAGTTTCCATGAAGTGGTACGCTATGCTGAAACTCATAAAGTGAGTATGAGGATAGCTGCCTACATGCTTGCAATTGACCGTGTAGGCTATGACCTCAAACTACGCGGTGTTTACGCATAGCCTGAGTCTTTATCTATCAAAGACTCTATTAAAGAGTGCTAATATCAATACAGATTTCACCAGTAACAAAGGATAGAGGCTCTATCCTTGTTACTCTTCGTCAACTCAGAAAATATGGTCTCTCAAAATTGAAAAACCAAGAAGTAAGTCTGATGCCAAAATTGGGTTGACGCAGTTGTTGACAAGCGTGTATAAGCTACTTTTGACCTTATCATGCTACTATTACACCAGCTAGTTTAGGTGTGTAACAAAACTGGCACATTAACTGTGTGAAGGTGGGTGAATCAGGTTGAAGCAATATGGTTGAACAGAAAGGCAGGAACGTTATACGCAGTTTACTATAGCCTGCCATCGCCAACAGGGCAAAACAGACACCCGTGGGACGCGGGGAAGCGCGCGTGGAGGGATCTGGCGTGGAGTAATCTGTAAGACACAGCAGACTAAACCATGCTTTTACAGTCTCTGAGAAGCGCGAACTTGGTAGTAGTTGTTGGAGTTCACTAGTGAGTAAGATGACCAACCCAAGAAGCTCCCTCATTTATGATGGAGAGGTTCACGATCCAAGAGACAAGAGGAGGTAGATATGAAGTATGCAAAGACGATAATAACAATGTTATCGTTGATCTTGCTTCTTTCGCTGACGAGCTCTGCTCAAGAGACAGAGAGAGAGAAAAGGCGAACAACCAGTCCTACAGTTACTGGTGCAACAGGTCTTTTTACGGTGTATGACGCATCCACTTTGAGAAAAACTGAGTACAACTTCGGTTTTTTTGTCAATAATTTTGACCGTGATCCTGGTGACGTTGACATCAATCAAGTACCTGTTAACTTTGCAATAGGTGTAACAAATAACATTGAGCTATTTATAAATGTAGATGCAGACCAACGTTTGACATCTGGTGCCCCCTTTGAATTGAGCGGGCCTCTTTTCCCAGTACTTACCCAACAACAGAGAAGTTCATTCAACTTTGGACCTATTGGTGGAACTGAAGGTGATGGACCAGGGTTTTTCCCACTCAATGGTTCTCCAGTAAGTGGGGCACTCATTGGTGGCATACTACCTGGATTACCACAGACGGGTGGCAATATCATAAATGATCCCATTTTGGGTCGTAACAAAACAGCTTCTCGTCTTCCTGGTTTTTTGAATGACTTCCCATTCTTTGGTAGAAGCGGCCACACAATTGGCAAT
>JAEUQL010000314.1 GCA_016789295.1 Blastocatellia bacterium
GATCTCCTATCTCAGCAAGCGCACAGACGGCTGCAAGCCTAACCTCTTTGTCACCGTCGCGCAGTGCTCCATTGAGAACTTCAATAGCTGAGAGGCAGCGCATTCGCCCTAATCTAATTGCAGCATCCACTTTTCTTTGCCAATTGCCAGTTTGAAGGATCTTCACATCTTCAGCAATAAATCCTAGTATTTCATAGGCTTCACAGAAAGGCTGCAAAGAGTCAGCATCAAGTCGAGATGTAGCTTCAATAATAAAATCACGTAGGTTTTTTCTATCACTACCTGCTTTTTGTTTGAGAGTAGTAGCTATAGAATTGCCAGAAAGCATTGAGACAGAGCCAACCTCTTCTGTCAGCTTTCTCAAAGCCTCTCGCAGATGTGCGCGAAGGTCTGCACGATGTGCACGGTCGCTCGAAGCCCAAACACTGTAAGCTACTAAACTAGCTGCCATCAATGCCCAGACTAGAAGGAGCGTTGCAAGAATGTAGAAAAGCCATACCATATCTCTTCTGCTCACCCAAGCTTGAATGTTCAATCAAAAACTATGTATAAAGCCAGAGAGTTTAAGAGCCTACGTGCTGGCAATTATATAGATCAGACTCTAAGCTTGCAAACAGACTTATTGATCTACTCTCTCACCTTGTGACAGGCTCTACCACGAAGAGGCAATCACACCCCGTTTGCCAACAGCCAAAGCACGCCCAGAAGGAAGAATTTTCATAGCCTGGAAGCTGATCTTGCGAGTAAATGGCATCAGTTGCCAGTTTTGACCACCATCTATTGTGCAAAGAATGGTGCCTGAAGAACCAATAATGAACCCACGCTCTGAATCAGTAAACGCTACTGCACGAAGAAGGCTTTCGGTTGCAAGCTTCTGCTTCTGCCAAGAAAGACCTCCATCAATGGTTTTCAGCAGTAGCCCACCTTCTCCAACTACCCAAGCAGTCTGCTCATCAGCCAAGTAGACATCAAACAGAGCTTCTTCTACTGATGTCTCTACTTTCGCCCAACTTTTACCACCATCTTCACTCTTCGCCACTACTCCTTCCTCTCCAACTATCCATCCGATCAACTGGTCAGTTTTAGGGGAGCGAAAAAATTTTATTTTCCAGAGATCCTGCTCAATCTTGGTCTCTACCCTATTCCAAGTGATACCCCCATCACTGCTATGCAATATGAGGCCATTTGCTCCAATCGTCCAACCTTCTTGTGAAGAAATAAAAAGCAGTGAATTGAGTGTTTCAAGATTAAGGCCAAGCCTTACAGGCTTCCAGTTTTTTCCTCCATCTTCGGTCTTCAAGATCGTTCCAGCATATCCAATAGCCCATCCTTGAAGCTGGTCAATAAAATCTATATCACTTAGAAATTCTGTAGTGCTAGCAGCCTCTTCCCACAAGTTCCCACCATCTGTAGTCTTCAAGATCTTGCCATCGAGTTGCCCAATGTCTCCTACTATCCAACCTGTCTGGTTGTCTATAAAATCTATGCCGCTTAAGTCGAGCAGTGATGGAGAACGTTGCTCTTGCCACTGCAAACATTCTTTAGGAATAGGAGCTTTTTCTAAAACTTTCTCACCAGTGCAAGAGACCAAGAAAAGAAGTAAAAAACTTACTAAAACAGCTCTCATTTAGCACCTCCAAGCTTGCACACAAACGAGGCAAGCAGGAGGCATATCTCATCTTCTACTGCCCTGGATTGACTTCTTCCAGGAGTAAAGTTGTTGATGATAATACTAAATACCAAAGGATCACCTCCAGCAGTTGTTACATAGCCTGAAAGGGAGGTTACATTGTTAACTGTTCCCGTCTTTGCCTTGACATTGTTTGCTGCTGTGGTATTAACCATACGTTTTGTCAGAGAGCCATCAATCCCGGCTACCGGAAGAGAAGCTTCAAACGGCTCGCGTAAAGGACGTCTGCTCATGTATTTAAGTAGCTCGGTGGTCGCTGATGCAGTTATCAAGTTACGACGTGAAAGACCACTGCCATCAAGAATTGAAAGAATTTTTGTATCAACACCTACACTTGCTAACCACTCTTTGACTACTTCTACTCCTGCAGTGTCACTGTCAAGCTCTGCACTACCTTTCATCTTTCCAAGAGTTCTTAAGAGCAGTTCTGCATAGAGGTTTTGACTAAACTTATTGACTACACGCACAAGCTCTGCAAGAGGTTGAGATTGAATAGAAGCTAGTTCTACTAACCTATCTCGTGTTGGATCTACAGGCTTTACAACTGAGAGGCGTGAAGAGTCAGCTACTAGTACATCACCTTTAACTATAATTCCAACCTGTCTAAGAGCTTCTTTGAAAAGATAGCCTGTGAAAGCTGCTGGTTTGTGTACAGCAATCCTCGATTGAAAACCAGTATCGCCAACAGGTAAGTTGCCCCAAACCAAGACAGAATTGTCTTCTAATCCTCTGTAGATTCCAACTTCACGCTTGGTCTTTGGCTGAGAAGTCTGTATCTGGTTGGTTATTCCAACATAGCCAACGTCTGGAGTGACTGCTACAAAACATGCTTCACCAGGTACAGAAGAGGGTTTGATTGCAACATCAACGCTGTTGTCGCTGAAAGTAAGAGCACTCACTTCTGCACCAAAAGACCATTGTATGTCACTCCACTCCCAACCATAGCCAAGTGGACTGCCTCGAAAATAGCTCTCATCAGCAATCAGATTTCCATCAACACTTTTTACACCTGCATTCACTAACTGTCTTGCAAGCAGTGCTAGAGCATCTACACTTTCTGCATCATTGTTGAAGCGGCTGCCAAGGCTTGGGTCGCCTCTGCCGTAAAGAACTATGTCACCTTTTATCTGTCCCGTCTGGTCTGGTCGGGAGTAAGAGTAGACAGAGGTGCGGATGCGAAAATCTGCGCCAAGCTTTTCTAAAGCTGCTGCTGTGGTGTAGAGCTTCATGTTTGAAGCTGGTACAAGAAGCTTGCTTGCATTCTCTTCAAAGACGACTTGACCATCCAAAGTGGTAATCTTGATTCCAACATTTGCTGCAGCTAACTCTGGTTTTGAGAGTAGTGCTCTGATCCTATCCTGAAGTTGGGCAAGATTGCGCGGTTCTCGGCTACGACTTAAACCAGCAGAGGGTGAGCAGTCGTCCTCTCGTGACGCTGATTTTGAACTAGCTTTCTGATCCTTTGAATCCTTAGCACCTTTTGTCCCTTTGGCTTTCTCTTTGGAACTCTCTCTACTCTTCTGTTCTCTGGCTTTTTGTGAACTTTTTTTGGAACTCTCTCTAGACCTCTGCCCATAACCATCTGTACTTATCAGGGATAGAGATAGTATTAGCAGTAAAAGGTTTCTAATTATTACTTCTTTTTTGATCATTTTATAGAATTTCCCTATTTGGAGTTTAATACTAGCCAAAAAGTTCTGTAAGAAACTGTTCTGTAAGCTCTTCAATAGAAGTAACTATATGGCTTGCATCTTCTAGATAAATTTTTGGATAAGTGTTAGTAACAGCTACACACTTCATCCCCGCAGCAATAGCCGATCTTACACCACCAACCGAATCTTCAATTGCAAGACATTCTCTTGCAGAAGCTCTCAGTTCTGGATGGGCTTGATTGAGCCTTGCAACTGCTTGCAGATAGCCTTCCGGGTCTGGCTTGCAACGCCTTACATCTTCTGCACTGACAATTACTGAAAAGTGTTTGGCAATGGCTCTCTTTTCAAGCACATTCTCAATCTCTTCCCTTAAAGCACCTGAATTTATAGCAAAAGGATAACGGCCAGCGTTTCTGTGTATAAAGTCTATAGTGTCGGCATAAGTTTCTATCTGGTCGTGGTTCTTAAAATAGTAGGATTTGCGCTCTATAAGCTCTCCCAACTTGGTTATCTCAATGTTACGTCCATGGTCGTGAAAAGCTGCTGTAAAAGCTCCTTTGTCATCCATTGCAAGGTATCGTTGAAAATAGTCAGCTTTGGAAATTCTTATACCTTCTTGAGCAAGAACTTTTTGAAATGTAGCAAAATGTACAGGTTCGCTGTTTGAAATAACTCCGTCAAAGTCGAAAACTATGGCTTTTAACATCAAATACTCTCTGATTATTAGAATGGGTTGTTGGCAGATTGCCACAAAACGGAGAAAAAAGCAGCTTTTTACTGCTACAGAAAACTGCTCTATTTTATCTTCCAGAATAGAGGTTCTTTCGGTCTGAGTTCTCGTTCTACAGCAAGAGCTACAAAACCCATTGTGTAGCGAGCATTTATTTCTAGCAGTGGATGTAGTCCTCTGGTGTGCTCTAAAGCGTCAAAGCCTATTGGCCCAAAATATCCTTCTGCAAATACTCTTCGGCCAACCTCTTCGGCCATTTCCTTGAGTTGACCTAACCTAATATTATCTATAGGTCTTGCAAGCAAGTAACCAACTCCTGTTCCGGCTCCATTGGTCTGAAGATCGCTAATCCCAACTATCTGCAAGCTACCACTTTCACCTATCTCCATCGTCACTCCATACTCGCGCAATACTTCAAGCCAAGGTTGAAAGATGAGTGTTTCACCCTTTTCAAACTTCTTTTTGACCCAAACTTCTGAAGCTTGGTCAAGTACTGAGCCACGTCCTAGCACCCTGTCACGAGCAGCAAAACCATAGTGACTTTTTATCACCCACTTCTTGTCAGAAGAACCTTGAGAACCTGCTCTTATTACTTCTTGAAGCTCTTCAAAACTCGAAGCAGTAGCAGCACCTTCCATCAAAACACCTAACTCTTGCTCGATCTTGAAGCTAAAAAGTTTGGAATTTACCCGCTTGACAATCTCTAAAGGAACAGCCTTGACAATGGCTCCCGTCCGTTCTCCGAGCTTAATTGCATTGGCCGTCCACCCCCAAGGAGTAAAAACACGCTCTTCCTCGCCCAGTACCAAATCTTCTGAGACAAGTACAACTTGCCGCCGTCTTGCTTCTAAAACTAGAGCTTCTGTGTAAGGTGGATTGACAATAAGCGCATCTGCAGGCTGACACAACCAGAGAAGGTTTTCGGAAAGTCTTCGATTGATGGCCTCAACACGCGGATCTCTTCTGTAACACTGGGTTTTTGGATAGCCCAACTCTATTTCAAAATCCGCATTCATGTACCAAAGCTTCGACATAACTAACAATAGTAGACTAGTATAT
>JAEUQL010000315.1 GCA_016789295.1 Blastocatellia bacterium
GACTATCAATTGAATATGCAATGGAAGATTTTCGACTGGTCTATGAACTACTAGCAAAACCAAGCAGTTCTGCTAATCAATTCTCATATGGGAAGATATTTGCCGATTCAGACGCGGAACTTTTTGACAAGGTCAAAAAACGGTACAAATTGGGGCCAGAACTTGTCTTGGCAAAGCAACAATACTACTTTGTAGACTCTATACTGCACGAAGCTTGGAAATCAGCTTCAAACAATATAGCACGTGCTCAAAAAAGACTGGCAGAAGAGGCTGTAGAGGAAGCAAAAAAGAGAAAGAAAGCTTCTCGGTCGAGTGATGGCTCGAAAACTCCACAAAAAACAGTGGAGTAAGGGGCAGATAGGATGCTTTTTCTACTACTTTGTGTAAATATCTTCCCTTATTTTTAAGGGGTGTTGGTGGACTTTAACTCTTTCAAGAGGCTTTTTAATGTTTGAAGAGCAGAGCTATTCAGGACGGAAAATATTTCTTTTGATTGTAATCTTCTGCATCCCTTTCTTTATAAATCTGGGGGCAAACTCGCTGTGGGATGGCAATGAAGGCTTCTATGCAGAGCCTCCAAGAGAGATGATCGAGTCTGGAAACTACCTCATACCAACCTACAATTACGCCCCAAGATTTAAAAAGCCTCCCTTTACAAGTTGGATTATAGGCAGTAGCTATTATGTTTTTGGAGTCTCGGAATTTGCAGAACGTCTGCCAATAGCAATAGCTGCTGTACTCACTATATATATGGTCTATCTGTTTGGCAGATCAGTGTGTGACAAAGAGACGGGGTTTATGTCTGCAATCATTCTTGCAACAACACTGAAATTTATGATCTACGCCAGACAGTTTGCTGGAGATATATTCCTAACACTATTTATTACATCTAGTATTACCTATTTTGCTAGATCAATGATAGAAGAAGACAAGACAAGAAAGTTTCTCTATCTGCTTTTGGCCTATGCTGCAATAGGTTTAGGAATTATAGATAAAGGATTAGTAGCTGTAGTCATACCTTATGCAGTGATAGGGCTTTTTATTCTTATAACAAGAAGATGGAACCTACTTCGTCTGCTATTTAGTCCTTCTGGATTTCTTGTAGTCTTTCTGATCGGTACTCCTTGGTATTTTCTGATGATCCATAAATATGGTTGGGAGTTTTTCAAAGTTAATATAGTTCAAGAAACTGTGATGCGTTACGTTAGTAATCAGCTTGGTGGTAGAGCTGTTCATTACTATATAGGCGTCTATTTTGCAGAAGCTCTTCCTTGGTCTTTCTTCATAGTTCCTGCCATTGCCTATTGGGTAAAATGGTTGCAGAGAGAGCGCAGACGGCTCTCCAAGATAGAAACTCAAGTCTGCCTTATGTTGTTACCTGTCATCTGGTTTATTTTTGTTTTTCTATTTTTTAGTACTTCAGTTGGCAAACGTGCTGTCTATCTTGTGCCACTCTATCCTGCTGCTGCAATCGTTTTGGGACACTACTTTTCAAAAAGACTGACCGAAGACAACAGCATAGTTCTCAACCTCCATCGTGCAGCACTAGTTGGGCTTTCTCTTACCTCTCTGTTCGCTGCAGCATTTGTCTTTTTTGCTCATAGGACTCTTGAGATGCAGACAGCACTAATATATCTTCCAATAGTTCTGCTGATCGCTCTTGGTGGTTCAACTATCTTTGAGTTCTACAAACGTAACTATCAGCCAAGTAAACATATAGCCATTATCTGGTTGATGCTGCTATTTAGCCTAACTTTAATTTTACCAAAGCTTGAGTACTATAGACCTATTCCACGCTTTGCTGAGATTATCAGAAAGGAAGCCAAGCCTGGTGATCCAGTTGGAACTTTTCAAGTTGATACGCCAAGCCTAATGTTTTATACACGAAGAAAGATATTTCAAAGCTCGAACTTGGAGGAGATGCTCAGCAGACTCGACCGGGAAGAGAATATCTATTTTGTTACTCGTACCGACTACTATGAAAAACTACAGGCAAGCACACCTATTCCACTGCAAGTCATAGATAGTCAGCCACTACTTCTACTGAGATGGGAAACTTTCTTCTCAAAGAAGAAGCCACTTAGATTGGTACTTGTCAAAAAAGGCCATTTCTAAAATGGTTAATCTGCATTTACAGCTAAACTAGATCTAGGATCTACTTCAGGCTGATGACGAATAAAGAGATTTCTATTACATAACCACTATTTTTCAGTACAATGATTAGAGATTCCCGATTATAATGTAGCCGATCCAACCAGAGATTTTCCAAGTTCTCTTAAAAGCGGTATCTGTTTATCGGCTGTTTTGAGTGTCTATTCTACGTATCTGCCAGACTGATACTGTTTTCAGTACGGCAGAAGCTTTTTAGAGAGTAGGTTTGTGTTCAACTGTCAAAGGATCTGGTGCTGGAGGTGGCTTGAAGTTGCCACCAAGTACTAAAACCTTCTTAAACAGAAGGAATCTTTATCACTCTTCGGCAGAAAACCTCGGCCAAAGGTTTTATCTTGGCCAGGGATGAATGCGGCTCTTGAGTAGGAGCTGTTGTTTCAAGATTGTTTCAAGATCGACTCTTGCTATAGGTATGATGCAAGAGGGATAACTCTCTTGCAGTCGGAAGGGCTTTTGGTTTCTGTACCTGGAGGTTTGGCATTGGCTGGGCAAAGGCGAACCTTCTCAACTGAGAGTTCCTTTCAGTATTAGGCGTACTGTTTCAGCGTCGATCTAAGCAGTCCCCCTTTTTCAAAACGGGGAGAGTGTCAAATGGCTGCAAGGTGCTTGTTAACACGAGCATAAAAACTTTCGAGTGTAGAAATTATTTAAGAGCGGAAAAACATGAGCAAAGAACTGAAGCGTCAGGAGATAGAAAACCACCACGCTGTACTCCAAGCAATAAAAAGCATAGGAGCTATAGAGGAACTGGTTGAGTTTGAACCCGGCCATGGATACAAATATGGTGTAGACCTAGAGGTATCTGTGTATGGTCGTAACTATGGACCTGGAAAGAAGGTTGGTCCATATATCAAGATGTTCAAATATCAGCCAGGCGCAGAGATCATCAAGCAGGGCGATTGGGACACCAACACTTTCTTTATAGTTGTTGAGGGTTCTGTAGATGTCTACCTGCAAGGTAAAAACGAGCCTGTTGCCAACCTCAAGCATGGCACCCCTTTTGGTGAAATGGCTGTTATTGCAGGCGTGCAACGCGCCGCAACTATTAAAGCCAGCCAAGAAGGAGCTACAGTACTTGAAGTGTTGCGGCCTGCAATAAGAATGCTCAGGAAGTTGAAGAAGTTTGGAGCAGCTCTGGATCTCACCTATCGCAGTAATGGACGAGATACTACATTAAATTCCCTTACGATAAGTGATGACTTAAGAAAGCAACTTACTGAACTATCAGAATTTAAGGTACTCGCTCGTGGACATACGCTTGTTTATGAAGGCAAGCCTATGGATCGAGTAATTATTATTAAAGATGGTTGGGTAAAAAGAGCCTCGGCCTCTTCTCAAGGACAGGAACAGTCCGACTACATTGGTCCTGGGTACTGTCTTGGCTTATCTGGTGTGACAGAACGCGGTTCAAAGTGGCCTTACAAAGGAGTTATACTAAGCCGAACAGAAGTTTTAGAAATTCCTTACAAAAAATTGATGGCCTACCCAGCAGTGGTTAATGCTCTCAAGACAGAGTTTGAGCAGTTTGCCAACATTGGCACTCCTGCACAACCTGTAAAACCACTCGATTTTTCTAAAGAAGCGAAAATTGCACAAGAGCGTATCCTCGACAAAGGTCTTGCAGACGCCACAAACCTACTTGTGATGGATATGGATCTCTGTGTCAGGTGTGGCAACTGTTCACTGGCTTGCCATGAGATACACGGTCAATCGAGGCTTACAAGGCGTGGTATACATTTTCTTCGACCAAAGACTTTGACCGCTACCCTGAATCAGAGTCTATTAGCACCCTCTGTCTGTCTTCACTGCAAAGATCCAGAGTGTTTGACTGGCTGTCCAACGGGTGCTATAGCAAGATTTGCTGGCGGGCAAGTGGACATAAATCCAACCACCTGTATTGGTTGTGGTGATTGTGCAACACAGTGCCCATACAATGCGATCTCGCTGATCAGAAGAAAAGACATGCGTAAGCCAGACTCAAAACCTGCTGCCAAGACTGTGTCAAAAGATGCCAAAACTCCAGCTAAAAACGGCAAAGCTGCTCCTGCTCCAACTGGCAATGGCAAAGGTCTTTTAGACGTGCTCAAGCTAAAGTATGACCATAAACCAAATCCTGTAGTTGAAGAGGAAGATCTGGTAGCAGTCAAGTGTAACCTTTGCAACAACACTCCCATCAACCCTATATCCAAAGATGGAAAGCCGATTTACAAAGAGCAGAGATACAACTGTGTTGAACAATGTCCAACGGGTGCTTGCATTCGTGTTACTCCTGCAGAGTATTTCAATGAAGTAGGCGCAATAATTGGCTCAGGGCTGAAAAGAGATGGATCAAAAGTTTACGGAAGGAAGAATCTTCCAGTAGACCGGGGTAAGCAGCTTGTTCACCTGCTAGGAATAGTTTCAACACTGATTCTATGCGGTGCAACTATGTTTGGAATTGTCAAATATGGTCTTGGAATGCCACTGCTTCAAACAAGCTGGTTCAACTTCCGTTGGATAACAGGAATAGTTGGCCTGCTAGGAATTGTTGTAGTCATGATGTATCCAGTGAGGCGTCAGATGTGGCTCAGACGCGCAGGTTCACTGCGACACTGGATGCTTTGCCACGCATATGCAGGGGTCATTGCTGGTGTTCTGCTGCTTCTACACGGTGGCACAAGTCTCGGAGGACCACTGACTGCATCGCTAATGATAATGTTCGACCTTGTCATATTGACAGGTCTTTTTGGAATACTCATCTATTGGGCAGGTCCTAGAACACTAACCAAAATAGAGGGTGAGCCTTTACTTATAGAAGATCTAAGATTAAGACGGGAAGAACTCTATCAAGAAATCGCTAATCTGACAGCTACTGCCAGAGTAAACGCCAAAAATCAGAACAGAGAACCAGAGTTTAACAAACAGTTTGTGAATGCCAGAAACAGAGTTCTTGACACAGTAATGTCTCTGCCATTTCTGA